>CAXHFH010000116.1:0-6637 GCA_964015995.1 uncultured Alphaproteobacteria bacterium | reverse complement strand
CTCGTGGGCTCGGAGATGTGTATAAGAGACAGTTCTAATATAAACCGCCCTTCCAATGCAACCGCTGTTATTGTTTTATCCGATGGATCCGTCTTCTGGGGACGTGGAATCGGGGCTGAAGACAGCTCAATCGGTGAGATTTGTTTCAATACATCCATCACCGGATATCAGGAAATTTTGACTGACCCAAGTTACGCTGGTCAGATCATAACCTTCACTTTTCCCCATATCGGTAATGTCGGGACCAATGAAGACGATATTGAAACAACCAATCCGGCGGCACGCGGCCTGATTATTCGTGAAGATATCACAAACCCGTCAAACTGGCGCTCAGGAAAACATCTGGATGGCTGGCTAAAAAGTTATAACTTAGTGGGAATTTGCGGCATCGATACACGTGCCCTCACACGCCGTATCAGAGATAATGGCGCACCCAATGGCGTTATCGCACATAATCAAAAAGGTGAGTTCGACCTAGAAGCAATGCTGAAACAGGCACAAGACTGGCACGGATTAGAAGGTGCAGATCTCGCAAAAGATGTGTCCTGTACACAAAGCTATAATTGGGAAGAATCTTTGTGGTCATTAAAAGATGGCTATGGCAAACAAGAAAACCCATCCTACAAAGTTGTTGCCATGGATTTTGGCGCAAAACGAAATATCCTTCGTTGTTTGGCTTCTGTTGGCTGTGACGTCACAGTCGTACCGGCCAATGCAACAGCAGAAGATATTATGGCACATAAGCCTGATGGTGTATTTTTGTCCAACGGCCCGGGTGATCCAGCGGCGACAGGTGAATATGCCGTACCCGTAATTCAAGAACTCATCAGTAAAAACATACCAATTTTCGGAATTTGTTTAGGACATCAGCTTTTGGCACTCGCACTTGGCTGTAAGACACGCAAAATGCATCTTGGCCATCGCGGCGCGAACCAGCCTGTGAAAGACAAGACAACCGGAAAAGTCGAAATAACATCACAAAACCATGGGTTCGAAGTTATCGCAGATAGCTTCCCCGATGGCGTGGAAGAATCACATATCAGCCTGTTTGATGGATCAAACGAAGGATTGTCAGTGACCGGTAAGCCTGTGTTTTCAGTGCAATACCACCCCGAAGCATCCCCGGGACCACAAGACAGCCATTATTTATTTGAACGCTTTGTTGATAAAATAAAACAATCAAAAGCAGCATAAAGCCAACTGGAGAAAAACGAGACTATGCCTAAACGTACAGACATAAAATCAATCGCGATCATCGGCGCAGGCCCAATCATCATCGGACAAGCCTGTGAGTTTGATTACTCAGGCACACAAGCCTGTAAAGCCCTGAAAGAAGAAGGGTATCGGATTATTCTGATTAACTCCAATCCGGCAACAATCATGACTGACCCTGATATGGCGGATGCCACGTACGTTGAGCCGATAACTCCTGCAGTTGTCGCGAAGATCCTCGAGAAAGAAAAGCCAGATGCGTTATTGCCGACAATGGGCGGACAGACGGCTTTGAATACGGCACTCGCTTTGGATGAAGATGGCACACTGGAACGCCTTGGTATTGAGATGATTGGCGCGAAGGCAGATGTTATTGATAAGGCCGAAAACCGCGAACGTTTCAAAGAATGTATGGACGAACTTGGCTTGGAATCCCCACGCAGCGCGGTCGTCCACTCCTTAGAAGAAGCACGCAAGGTCCTTGGTGAACTTGGGCTTCCCTCTATCATTCGTCCATCCTTTACCATGGGTGGCACAGGTGGCGGTGTGGCCTATAACCGCGATGAATTTGATAAAATCGTTAGTGACGGTCTTGATGCTTCCCCCACCAACGAAGTGCTGATTGATGAATCACTTCTCGGTTGGAAAGAATACGAGATGGAGGTTGTCCGCGATAAAAACGACAACTGTATCATTATTTGTTCGATTGAAAATGTTGACCCGATGGGTGTGCATACGGGCGATTCCATCACCGTTGCCCCTGCCCTGACGCTAACTGATAAAGAGTATCAAATCATGCGCAATGCCTCTCTGGCTGTTCTGCGCGCAATCGGCGTTGAAACAGGCGGATCAAATGTGCAATTTGGTTTGAACCCTGCAGACGGGCGCATGGTTGTTATTGAAATGAACCCACGGGTTAGCCGCTCTTCCGCGCTCGCGTCCAAGGCAACAGGCTTCCCGATTGCAAAAATCGCCGCAAAATTAGCGGTTGGCTATACGCTTGATGAACTGGGTAATGACATCACAGATGGTAAAACCCCTGCCAGTTTCGAACCTACCATCGATTATGTTGTGACCAAAGTGCCGCGTTTCGCGTTTGAAAAATTCAAGGGCAGCGAATCAACATTGACGACGGCTATGAAATCCGTTGGTGAAGCCATGTCCATCGGCAGGAACTTCGAAGAATCTTTGCAAAAATCCATGCGTTCTCTGGAAAAGGGCTTAACAGGACTTTCCCCCATATATGTCGGTGGTGCCGATAGCGACGACCCAACAGCACAGCGCGATGCCATTTTGGCCGCAATATCAAAACCAACGCCGCAGCGTATTTTATATATAGCGCAAGGATTCCGTCAGGGACTTAGTCTTGAGGAAATACAGCAAATATCAAAATTCGACCCTTGGTTCCTTGAGCGCATTCAAAACATTGTTGAAACAGAAAAATCTGTTCTTGAAAACGGCTTGCCGGTAGATGCACAAGGATGGATGAGCGTCAAAAGCCTTGGATTTTCCGATGCGCAGCTAGCCGATTTGGTGGGTGTATCTGAAGATCATGTTCGCAACGCACGCACAACACATGACGTACATCCCGTATTCAAACGTGTTGATTCTTGCGCGGGCGAAATCCCTTCCGAAACGCCTTATATGTATTCTACCTACGAAGGCAACGGACTAACACCTGCCGAAAATGAAATTAATCCGACCGACCGCGAAAAAGTAGTTATTTTGGGCGGTGGCCCAAACCGTATCGGTCAAGGGATTGAGTTTGATTATTGTTGTGTTCATGCGGCGTATGCGCTGAAAGAAGCGGGTTATGAAACCATCATGGTGAATTGTAACCCCGAAACCGTGTCCACGGATTACGACACATCTGATCGCCTGTATTTCGAGCCATTAACCGAAGAAGATGTCATCGAATTGATCCATGCCGAGCAAAAAAACGGTACGGTCAAAGGCGTAATTGTTCAACTTGGCGGGCAAACGCCCCTAAAGATTGCGCAAGCTTTACTTGATAACAACATCCCTATTCTTGGTACAAACCCCGATGCGATTGACCTGGCCGAAGACCGCGAGCGTTTTAAACAGCTTCTGATCGATCTTGACCTTAAGCAGCCCCCGAACGGCTTGGCACGCACCAAGGAAGAGGCGCTCGGCATGGCCGAAGATATTGGCTTCCCGCTTGTTATACGCCCCTCTTACGTTTTGGGCGGACAAGGTATGGAAATTGTGCATGGTATCAACGAATTAGAACGCTATATCAACACAGCCGTAAAAGTCTCCGGCGATAGCCCCGTTCTGCTTGATCGCTACCTCAAAAGTGCGATTGAGCTTGATGTGGATGCCCTATGTGATGGAACAGATGTTTATGTATCCGGCATTATGGAGCATATCGAAGAAGCAGGTATTCACTCTGGTGACTCGGCATGTGTCTTGCCACCTCATTCTCTTTCCAAGGAAACAGTGGAAGAATTGAATGTTCAAACCGTTAAACTCGCGAAAGCACTAAACGTTAAGGGTCTTATGAATGTTCAATTTGCTGTACGTAAAAACGATGAGACCGGCGAAGAAGATATTTACATCATTGAGGTAAACCCTCGCGCATCACGCACCGTTCCTTTTGTCGCAAAAGCCACGGGCGTACCTGTCGCAAAAATTGCTGCGCGCATTATGGCAGGCGAACCATTGAAGAATTTCGACGGTATGCTCACCGGTATGAATTATGACCATTACGCGGTAAAAGCGCCAGTATTCCCGTTCAATCGCTTTCCTGGCGTTGACCCATTATTGGGGCCGGAAATGAAATCAACAGGTGAAGTGATCGGATTGGATAAAGATTTGGCACATGCCATCGCCAAATCACAGCTTGGCGCGGGCGTTGACTTACCAACCGAAGGTACTGTTTTTATGTCTGTTAAAAATGAAGATAAAGACGAAGCCCTTACGATTGCAAAAGAACTATCCGCAGTCGGATTTAGCATAGTCGCAACAGGCGGAACATGCGCATTCTTAAACGAAAACGGTGTAGAGGCCGAGCGCGTTAATAAAGTTATGGAAGGACAGCCGCATATTGTCGACTCCATCATTAACGGCGATATCGACCTTGTTATCAACACCACCACGAAAAGCGCACAAGCCGTATCCGATTCATCATCAATTCGCCGCATGGCTTTGATGAATAAAATTCCGTATTACACGCTTATGACTGCGGCATCTGCAGCCACACAAGCAATACGCGCCCTTAAAGATCGTGATTTGGACGTGGCATCCTTGCAAAGTTATTTCGAAAAAAAGGATAAAAGCGAGGCGGCTTGACGCCCCCTACACTTCTATTTATAATCTCTCACAATACCCGCCTGAACAGATCGGCGGGTTTTGTTTTGTGAACACTAAATATTAGAGAAGAATGATGGATACAATTCCTGTTACAAAAAATGGCCACGATGCATTGGTAAAAGAACTTCATGAGTTGAAGACAGTGGCGCGCCCCGAAGTGATCGAATCCATCGCCACTGCGCGCGAACATGGTGATTTGAAAGAAAACGCGGAATATCATGCCGCGAAAGAACAACAAAGCTTTATCGAAGGCCGTATTTTAGAATTGGAATCTGTCACTGGTCGCGCACAAATTATTGACCCGACAACTCTCAGTGGTGACACCGTTAAGTTCGGTGCAACTGTTACTGTTGTCGATGAAGAAACAGACGAAGAAGAAACATATCAAATTGTTGGTGACTATGAATCTGACATGGAAAACGGCAAACTATCCATCAGCGCCCCTGTCGCGCGTGCTTTAATTGGTAAGTCAGAGGGTGATTCTGTAACCGTAAAAACCCCTAAAGGCGCACGTGACTATGAAATTTTATCCGTAGTCTTCAAATAAGGAAAACTGATATGGCACAAGATAACACAGTCAGTGGCGGCCTTTTCTTTCTTGGTTTATTCGTTGCTATAGGTATCGCTGCGGGTGGTTATTTCATTGGCAACACTATGTATAATGCCAAGGTGGCTTTGAACACCGCCGAAGCCAAAGGGCTCGCGGAACGCCGTGTTAAAGCAGATCGTGCGAATTGGAGTATCAGCTTCGCCGTTGCAACCAAGGCACAAGCAGGCATCCCAGACCTTTATAAAAAAGCCGAAGGACAGCAAAAAACCATTATTGATTTGCTCAAAACACATGACTTTACCGACGAAGAAATTACAGCAGGTGTTATTGATTACAGTTACCATGAATATCGCGATGAAAACCAAGCTGTTGTTGATCAAAACCACACATTACGTGGCACAATCAATATCGAAACCGATAAGGTGGAATTGGTCACAAAAGTAAGATCCAAAGTAAATAAATTGATTGCCGAGGGCATCAATATACAAAATCATGCACCAGCATACCGCTTTACAAAACTCAATGAAATTAAGCCGGAAATGCTGCGTGAAGCTGCAAAGAATGCACGTTTAGCTGCGTCTGAATTTGCAGAAAATGCGGGCGTGAGTGTCGGCGGTATTCGTGACGCACGTCAGGGCAGTTTCTATGTTCGCGATGCCGGACAAGAATATGGTGACACGCAAAAAATCGACAAAGACGTGCGCGTTGTCACAACAATTACGTTCTATCTCACAGATTAATTATACGAGTGAATTAAGGCGGTCTTCGTTTGAAGACAATGTAAGGTTGCCGTCTTCTGAAAGTTGCACAGATGTTTGTTCAGCAGTCTGCTGTGCGTTGGAAAGGCTCAATGCTTCCTCAGACAAGGAAACCTCATCAGATTGATTGCCAGCCTCGGTTTTCACATCTTGTTTTGCTGTTGGTTTTTGAATTGTGTTCGCAGACGCTACCTTTGGAGTTTGTCCGCCCGAACCGATTGAATCAACCATATTTACCCTACCCTTTTACGCAATATTATTGACTTAATAACGCATTAAGCCTTTAAACTACAACAAAAATATTAACATTCCCATAATACACAACAAGAGAACTAATTACAGTATTTTTGTTCTCCAGAACACTCGAAATACCTTAAACGACGGGTCACGGCTGATCGCAGGGCTAAGTACATCATAGCCTGCTGACTTTATCTGTTTGAAATAAATTTCGCTGATGGCTTCGGCTGATTTCAAAAACATATGATCTGGTTTTGATTTTTTCAGACGCAACTCAACGACCTTTCTAACCAAAGCCTTTAGCGGTTCTTTCGTCTTTTCTTCGAAGAACTCATCCCTTGATATACCATGCTTATTCATCAAGTCTTCCGGCAGATAAAAACGATGCTGCCGCGCCAAAGCGCCCGTTGCCCTTAAAATTCCCGCAAGCGCGTAATTGATAGCAACGGGTTGCACAACCTCTTCAGCTGGATCAGTACCTGTAACTTTTAGTACCAATTTAAACAGCGGCTGCGTGGTGAAATCCGCATAGTTCATCAACCCCTCC
>CAXHFH010000115.1:0-6686 GCA_964015995.1 uncultured Alphaproteobacteria bacterium | reverse complement strand
GATACTCAGACGTCTCGTGGGCTCGGAGATGTGTATAAGAGACAGATCGTATAAATGGTAAAAGCGTGCGTGCACGTGATGTCCAAATGTTGTTTGCAGATACGATCACAGGTGCAAACTCCCCGTCTATGGTCTCTCAAGGCCATGTCACACGTATGATTAACGCGAAGCCTCATGACAGGCGTCTTATTTTAGAAGAATCAGCCGGTATTGCGGGACTGTATGCACGTAGACATGAAGCAGAGCTCCGACTAAAAGCCGCTGACACAAACCTTCTGCGTGTTGATGACATCATGGGCAGTATGGAAAGTCGTTTGAACAGCCTGAAGCGCCAGGCAAGACAAGCCACAAAATATAAAAACCTTAGTGCTCAAATTCGTCAGTTAGATCTTGCCGTGACCTACCTTGAATGGTTGGTTCTTGTTGAAAAGCAAAAAGAGTTAAAGGAAAGCTTTGCCCAAGCTGAGTCTATTGTGGCAGAAAAATTGACAACGGTCAGTCAGCTTACCAAGACACAAAACACGCAAATTGAAGAATTGCCACCACTTCGAAGACTAGAGGCAGAACTATCTGCATCCCTACAAAAACATAAGCTTGATTTTCAGCGTATTGAAGAAGAGCTGGAGCGATATAAAAAAGACCTCCAAGAAACTAAAACATTGTTACATCAGACATCTGTCGATCATCAGCATGAGCAACAAACGCTCACGGAAACGAATGTTCTGCTTGAAAAGATTGACACTGAATATAAGACACTGATTGATGAGCAAGAGCGTGATGAAATCTTAAACACGCAAAAAAGTGAAAAGACAGAAGCTCTTAAAAGCCAACTTATCGAAATAGAAGAGCGATACAGCACATTAAAAGAAGATGCTGCCGCTAATGTTGTACGTCTTGAAAGCCTTAAGAACCAGATAGAGCGACAAACAAATCGTAAGTCATCATTACAAGAACGGCTCGACACACTCAAAGCCGAAAAAGAAGCGACGGTTCTGGATGAAAACATTTCGAACGACATTAAAGCTATTGATGAGACAATATTAAAGCATGAAAAGAGCTTAGTTGATCTAGGGGATCAGCAGGAAACACTCAAGTCTAACATTCAGCAAGATGAAACAAAGACAGAAGAGCTCCGTGAACTTTTGTCTCATGAGGAAAAAAAGTATGCGCATATTTGCGCCGAAATAAAAGTTCTGGATCAATTTTTCAAGGCCGATGAGGATGTCGATTTTGAAACAATACTGGATAAGGTAAAGCCAAGCGCAGGGTTCGAAAAAGCTTTATCACGTGCACTAGGTGATTCCTTGCTGGCATCGCTCGATAAAGATGCCCCGACATATTGGCAAACGATGAGCCTTGATAAGGTGCCCTCCCAATTCCCTGATGCTATACAGCCCCTACTCTCTTTCGTTAAGGCGCCAGACGAACTGCATCTTGCGCTTTCTTGTATTGGATATGTAGAAACCAAGGAAGACGGTGAGCAGGCTATAAAATCATTACAGCCAGGCCAATCTATTGTTTCGGGTGATGGTGCGTATTGGCGGTGGGACGGATATTTTATTCAAGGTAACGCAACTGATCGTCATGCGGTTTATCTGGAACAAAAAAACAAACAAAGTGCATTGGCAAAAGAAAAAAACGCGATACAGCAAGCTCTTCAAGCGGCTCAATATAACCTTAATGAATCACTCGCTCTGCAAAACAAAAATAAAGAAAAGCAAGAAGCGTTTGAGGATGAAATTAGAAAATTCGAACAATCGCTTAATGAGATAAGGCCTAAGCGGCAACAACTGAAAGACAAAATCCTCCGTGTTAAGACGGACCAAGAACGTTATACTGAACAAATCACTAATATCGAAGAAGACATCACAGCCATTGATGAAGTTCTTAAAAGCGATCAACGCGCATATGATGCTGTGCTGGAAAGCCAAAGCTCCGACAAGAATAATGAAGACGTCATACACAAAGTGAAGCAAGAGCTTGATGATGTTAAAGAACAGTACCAAACCGCAGTACGCGATTTTGACCTTTTCACACAGGGGCGTAACACAAGACGCGCGCGTATTCAGGCGATTGCAGATGAAAGAGTGTCACTTAGAAACAGAAATATTCGCGCTAAAGAATACTTGAAAGAATTGGATAAAAGACAAGAATCATTATCTGAAAAACTTGCGGCGTTGGAAACGAACCCAATTTCTTCGAATAAAAACAGTCAAGCTATGCTCGACCAAATCAATGCATTGGAAAATAAAAAGAATCAAGCCACAGAAAATCTTGTTCGTTGTGAAGAAGATGTCTCGACAACCAGCCGCGCACTTAAAGAGGCAGAAAATGTTCTCGGCGGTATGCGTGAAAAACGTGCACATGCGCAAGCCCTTTTGACGTCTCTAACGGATCAGTTATCTAATATGGAGACCTCTGTTAAAGAAAAGCTGGAGATGCATCCAAAAGACTTGGTGCAACATTCTGCGATTGATCTTGTGGAATATACTGGCCAAGATTTGCCGAAGCTTAAATCTGAAAATGAAAATCTGGTGCGCCAACGTGATTCAATCGGTCCTGTTAATTTACGCGCAGAAGAAGAAGCAACAGAACTTGAAACAGAATTTGGGAGTTTACTCCATGAGCGTAATGACCTTATTCAAGCGATTGAAGAGTTACGCGGCGGCATTAATAAAATTAACAAAGAAGCACGCGAGCGTTTACTTGCGGCATTCGAGCATGTTAACGCACATTTCCAGAATTTATTCGGGCGCTTATTTGCAGGTGGTAAGGCACATTTAGAGTTAGTTGATTCGGATGATCCGCTTGGTGCAGGTCTGGAAATATTTGCGCAGCCTCCTGGCAAATCTTTACAATCGTTGTCTCTTTTATCCGGTGGAGAACAAACCCTCGCATCTATAGCTCTTATTTTCGGCATGTTTTTGACGAATCCCTCACCGATTTGCGTGCTTGATGAGATTGATGCGGCGCTTGATGATGCCAATGTCGATCGTGTCTGTGATTTACTTGATGAAATATCAGAGCGCGGCGAGACGCGCTTTCTCGTGGTGACACACCACAGGCTTACTATGGCACGGATGGATCGGCTGTATGGGGTCACGATGTCAGAAAAAGGCGTGTCGCAATTGGTATCTGTCGATTTACAAAAATCGTTTGATTTCATTGATCAGAAAGTTGCGTGATCATGTCTGATGAACTTAAAAATGAAATTAAAGAAAAAGTCGCATCACTTGATCAGCGCATAAAAGAGGCGCGCGAAGATCAAGAAGATTACGAAGAAATGCAATATGGTACATCTTCAGAGGAAACACCCGATGAAAAACGCGGAAAACGCGCGGCATCTGAGTTCTTGGCAAACGTTTTAGCAGGCGCTTTACTCGGGTTTGTAATAGATAAATATTGCGACACAGCGCCAGTTGGGATGATTTTCTTTATCATCATGGGCTTTGTTGGGGGGGTCTATCGTGCCAATACCATAACAAAAAATTGAATAAGTACGTAAAACCCCATTGATAAACGAATTTAAATACGCTACAACCATGAAAATTTTAATAAAGTAGAGTTACGGAGAAAATAAAAAGTGGCTGATCCTATTCATCAGTTTGTTATCCAACCAATAGCAGAAATGCATATTGCCGGTTACGATCTTTCTTTCACAAATTCGTCACTTTGGATGGTTATAGGCGCGGTTGTTTCTGCTCTTTTCCTTTCGATTGCAATGAATAAAAATGCGATGGTCCCAGGTAGACTTCAAATGTCTGCGGAACTGCTCTATGAATTTGTCAGTAAAATGGTAAATGAGAATATCGGTAAAAAAGGAAGGGCGTACTTTCCTTTCGTTTTTACACTTTTCATGTTTATTTTGATGGGTAATGTCTTGGGACTTCTACCCTATTCTTTTACCTACACATCGCACCTTATTGTAACGACAGTTCTTGCTGTTCTTGTTTTTATAATGTCGATTGGTTTTGGTGTTCGCAACCATGGCTTAAAATTCTTTTCAATGTTTTTGCCTGCGGGCATGCCTTGGTGGTTAGTGCCGTTTATCGTGCCGTTAGAGGTTATTTCATTTTTTGTACGTCCTATTACCCACTCTGTGCGTTTGTTCGCGAACATGATGGCAGGACACCTTATTCTAAAGATTGTTATTGGTTTTGCGATTGCAGCAGCTAGCGCAGGCGGCCTTATGGTTGTTCTCGGGATACTACCAACATTGTTCAATGTCATTATGATGATGTTCGAATTATTGGTAGCAGCTATCCAAGCTTATGTATTCGCAATTCTGGCGTGTGTTTACTTAAAAGATAGTGTTGAACTTCATCACTAACTATGTATTATCGCCTTGTTTTTAAAAAGTTTTGTTTTAACTAAAATAGTAAAAAGGAAAAAGTCATGGAAATAGAAGCTGCAAAAGCTATCGCTGGTGGATTGGTTGCATTACCTGCTCTCGGTTCAGCATTAGGTCTAGGTATGTACTTCGCTGCATATAACAACGCGATTGCACGTAACCCTGAAACAAAGAAGATGCTTGATGAAAAGTTCTTCATGGTTGTTGCGTTTGTTGAAGCTCTTGGAATTATTCCAATTGGTCTTGCTGCGTTTCTTCTTGCCAGCTAAGGCTAACTAAAAGAAGAAGGACGATAGATGCTTAAGAAACTGTCAGTTTCAGTCTTTTTATTATCTGTGTATTCTGCGCATGCCCTTGCGGCTGGCGGTAATGCGGATCATGGTGGTGGCCACCACGAAAAAACAAGTGGCCTGCCACAGCTTGATGCGACAACATTTCCGAGCCAGATTTTCTGGATGATTGTTATATTTGCGATTATGTACTTTTTCTTTGCGAAGAAGTCATTACCGGAAATTTCAACAACTATTGAAAACCGCGCAGAACGTATAACAAGTGATCTTGATTCCGCAGAACGTCTAAAAGAAGAAGTTGCATCCGTACAGAAATCCTATGAGGAAAGCTTAACGGGTGCACGCGATGAATCTTCTGCTATGTACACGCAGATAGAGCACGACATAAAAGCCAAAACCGAAAAATACACTGCCGACTTTCAAGAGTTTTCTGCCAAACAAGTTCTAGACCTTGAGAAAAGCATCGGTGATGCCAGAGAAAAGGCGATTTCAGAAATGAGTGATGTGGCTGCCGAGGTTGCTAAAGAGTCTGCTAAAAAGATCATCGGCGTTAATGTCGACGATAAATATGCACGTTCAATTGTCGATTCTTTGGCGTCCAAGTCAGTTAAGAAAGCAGCGTAGAGGATTTAACCTATGGAAATGTTACAAGATTCAAATATTTGGTACGTTTTTTCGTTTATCATCTTCGCCGGCATTATCTTTAAATTTGGTGTCCCTGCTTTCAACAGCCTTTTGGATGGCCGTATTGAGCAAATAAAGCAAGACTTAGCCGAGGCCGAGAACCTTCGTGTCGAAGCGCAAGAAATGTTAGCGCAGTATCAGCGCAAACATAGAGACGCCGTTCAGGAGTCTGAGAAAATAATTGCGACTGCCAAAAAGAGCGCACAGCAATTTAAAGAAAATGCTGAAGCCGAACTTGACGAAACGATGAAACGTCGTGAAGCGCAATTAGAAGATCGTTTAGAGCGTATGAAACAGAACGCAATCAATGAAATTCAAGCGCATGCTGCGGATCTCGCGATTGATGCTACGAAGCAAATCATTATTGAAAAACTTGACAAAAAAGCCAATGCGGCGTTAGTTGATGATGCTATTGGTAATATTGAATCCAGTATTCACTGATAGATTTTGCAACATTAACGTAAGTAAGAGCTATCAATGTCACACGCTTTGGCATCGCAATCCCCCGAACACATTATTGAAACTCTCGGCAGTGAGGCTAAAAAGGCATCATACACTTTGGCACAGACACCAACCGAAGTTATCAATAAGGCTCTCGAAACGCTTTCGCAGAACTTAATCAAGAACAGCCAATCCATTATAGAGGCAAATGCTAAGGACCTTGCAGCAGCCGACCAAAAAGGGGTTTCCCCTGCCCTAATTGATCGCCTTACACTCAACGAAGAGCGTATTGAATCAATTGCTCAGGGCATACAGACTGTTATTGCGCTTGATGATCCTACTGAAAAAATTCTGTGGCAGCAGGATAGACCAAACGGTCTAAACATTCAGCGCGTTTCATGTCCCATTGGTGTTTTAGGAATGATTTATGAATCACGCCCTAATGTTACAGTTGATGCATCAATTCTATGTTTGAAATCGCACAATGCCGTAATTTTACGAGGCGGTTCAGAAAGCCTACATAGCTCTCTGGCCATCCACAAAATCATCCAAGATGCACTGGAAGATCACGGCCTTCCAAAGGCCTGTGTCTCAATGATTCCGGTTAGTGATCGCGCAGCGGTCGGGGCGATGCTTCGTGCTGATCAATATATTGATGTCATGCTACCACGCGGTGGCCACGGCCTGATTGAACGTGTTATGAACGAAGCGCGTATGCCTGTATTTGGGCACTTGGACGGCTTATGTCATATATACGTACATCCGTCGGTAGATAGTAAAATAGCAACCGAAGTCACACTAAACGCAAAAATGCGACGTACAGGAATATGTGGCGCTATGGAAACATTACTAATTGATCGCGACTGTGATAAAGATGTTATCACAAATATATTGAATAATTTAATAGACGGCGGATGCAC
>CAXHFH010000114.1:0-6713 GCA_964015995.1 uncultured Alphaproteobacteria bacterium | reverse complement strand
CGGATATTGATCTTCTTAACGATTTTGACGATGAGATTGAAGAAATTCGCAAAGTTCTGGAAGACGATAATAAAAACGATTCAAAGCCAAAGCCTGAAGAATGGTAACCGCGCAAAAGAAAACATCTGACATTCTGGTTTTTGATCGCGACCTCATAAGGCGCAAGAGACAACGCGCACTTAAAGGCTTCGGGGATTATGATTTCTTATTCCAATGGAGCAAAAAGGAACTCTCGGAACGTCTTTTAGATATCAACCGTGAATTCGGTGCGGCCTTACAAATAGGATCACGCGGCGCATTAAAAACGTCCGAACATCAAAAAATAAAGCATATTGTCACATGCGATCTTACGCCACAAAGCCTGACGCAAGATACTGATACATATATCCAAGCCACAGAAGAATTCCTCCCCATTGCCAATGAAAGCATGGATTTGGTGCTCAGTAACCTGAACCTGCACACAGTCAACGACCTACCCGGAACATTAATACAAATCCGTAAGTGTTTGAAAAAAGATGGCTTATTCATATCATCCATGTTCGGCGGAGAAACATTACATGAGCTACGATCTGTACTCACGACTGTTGAATTAGACATGACAGGTGGTATAAGCCCGCGCATCGCGCCATTTGCAGATAAACAGCAAATGGGTGATCTTCTGCAACGTGGTGGATTCAATTTACCTGTTGTGGATTCTGAAATAATTACAGTAACTTACGATAATATATTCAAGTTATTACATGATATTCGTGGCATGGGTGAAAGCAACGCCATTTTGGCTCGCGACAAACGCTTTGTATCCCGTGATTTCTTCATGCGCGCCGCGCAAGAATATCAGGAGAAATTCGCCCAAAATGACGGGCGCATCATCGCCTCTTTCGAGATTATATTCCTGCTTGGCTGGGCACCGCATGAATCCCAGCAAAAGCCTTTGCGCCCGGGCAGCGCAGAACATAGATTAGCGGACGCGCTCAGCACAATCGAAATTACAACCGGAGATAAAGCAAAACCATGATTGACGTTCAGCTTATTCCAATATTGGAAACCAACTACGCCGCCATTATTCAAACATCATGCGGGAAAACGGCCATTCTTGATCCAGGCGCGGCTGATCCGATCATCGCCGAGCTAGAGGAGCAAAACCTCACGCCTGATTTTATCCTAATCACCCATCACCATTGGGATCACGTCAACGGCATTCCGAAAATAAAGCGAACATATAAATGCCCTGTGGTCGCCCCACGCGCGGAGGCCGATAAAATTCCCGATGTTGATATCACGCTTGAGGATGGTGATATATTCGAGCTTGGCGAACAAAAGGCGCGCATCATCTCCACGCCCGGCCATACGCTTGGCGGTATTTGCTATTACTTCGAAGATTCCAAAACCGTATTCACGGGCGACACGTTGTTTTCGATGGGATGCGGGCGATTATTCGAAGGCACGCCGGAAGATATGTTCAATTCACTGGAGAAACTCAAAGCCCTACCCGATGACACAAAGGTCTATTGCGGGCATGAATATACGCGTGGCGGCGCAGGCTTTTGTCTGGCCATGGAGCCTGAAAATGAAGATCTAAAAAAACGCATCGAAGAGGTCAAAGCCTTATGCGCCAACAACCAACCGACAATTCCCTCAACGATCGGCCTGGAAAAGAAAACAAACATCTTTATGCGCACAAAAAACGCCGAGGAATTCGGCGTTGTTCGTAGTAAAAAAGATAATTTTTAGAAGCTCTAAGACCTAATCGCTGCTCGCTTGCTTTTTCGGTGGGCGTCTACGCTTTGGCTTTGACTGAACCACAGGGCCGCTTTTACCGCTATCGCCGTCTAAAATTGAAGACGAGTCGCCCTTGCTGTTTGATCTATGCGATGGAATTGGAATGGGCTTAGATGTGATTTGATCACGCTCACTGATGGCCAATTCAATTTCCAAACGAGACGAAACCTTACGCAACTCATGGATTGCCGCATGCAATTCTTCCTGAGCCTTCGTATCTTTCTTCTTGCCTTCCCACACACCATACGCGTCCAGACAAGTCTGAGAGGTCTCTTTCAATCGTGTTTGAATATCATCGTCCATCAAAGGCTCCTTTTAAGATTTACATACATAAGAAATCACACTCTATCTATTTGCTATCCGCGACGCAAGATAATCAAAAGATATTTATTTATTCCCGAAAACTGTATTGATTTGCTGAGTTACGCGGATAAAGGTTGTGCGTTTCGGAAGCTCCTTAAGCCTGCGCGCACCAACATAAGTACAGGCCGAACGTACACCGCCCAAAATATCCTGCAGGCTTTGTGACACATCGCCGCGATATGGAATCTTAACAGTCTTCCCTTCACTGGCGCGATATTCGGCAACGCCGCCTTTATGCTTTTTCATGGCGGTATCACTACTCATACCATAAAACCGCAGAAACTTTTCGCCGTCCTCTTCAATCAATTCTTGTTCTGACTGATCATGTCCAGCCAGCATCCCACCAAGCATGACAAAATCTGCACCTGCGCCAAATGCCTTGGCGATATCGCCCGGCACTGTGCAGCCTCCATCGGCGCAAATCAGGCCACCAAGACCATGCGCCGCATCTGCACATTCGATAATCGCAGAAAGCTGCGGATATCCAACGCCTGTCATCTTGCGTGTTGTACACACACTGCCCGGCCCGATGCCAACCTTCACCACATCAACACCGGAAAGGATAAGCTCCTCCACCATTTCTCCGGTCACAACATTACCCGCCATGATGGTCATATCGGGTACCAATTCACGGATACGCTTCACGAAATCAACGAAATGCTCACTATATCCATTGGCCACATCAACACAGAGTTTTTCAATCGCATTCGGGCGAAGCTTGATAAATTCTTCTAATTTCTCCTGATCATTTTTGACCATGCCGATGCTGTACCACACGCTGTCGGCGCCATGATCGTCATAAAACTTGGTCAACGCATCCAGATCATAATGCTTATGCAGGGCGACGCTCATGCCTGTATCTTGATCAATGAAGGATTTGGCCATTGCAAATGTGCCGACACCATCCATATTCGCGGCAATAATCGGCACACCTTTGTATGTGCGACCGCTCCACTTGAAATTATAATCGCGCGTAATCTCAACGTCCTTACGGGAACGCAGCGTTGAACGCTTGGGACGAATCAAAACATCTTTAAAATCAAGTTTAGTATCTTCTTCTATACGCATATTTATCCTGTTTTTTGATTATTTAAAAAAGGCAGACGCCGCATCACTAGACGCTTTTTTCTTATCGATATCCGCTTTTACGCGCGCTATCTCAGATTCAAGCTCTTCTATATATTCTTCCAGATCGGAAACCGACAAAGTCTCAAGGTTTCTTGGGAACACCGCCGTTTTGGGTTTTGGAAGATCATCATCGAACATTTGTCTACTCCGTAACTTTTAAAAAGCCCAACGATCAAAAAGAGTAAAAGCATCGCGCCCTAAAAGCAATCCATATATCGTGTGAGCGCATAAGTAAAAAAAACTAGTATTTCTAAAAAAGATCGCTTATAAAGCTCAAGTTCCCTATATATTTTTATAATAAACAACATCGAGCCAAGGAACAGGTTCGGATGAACTTTTTAATTTGAGAAGGTTATTTTAAGGAGACTACGATGGCTAAGGCCGCAACAAAATCGACCCCGCAACTTTTGATGCCAAAAGCAACAACAGTTTGGTTGATCGAAAACACAGCATTGACATTCAAACAGATTGCCGAATTTACAGGCATCACCGAAATCGAAGTTGAAGCACTTGCAAACGAAGATATCGGCAAAGGCTTGGTTGGCAGAGACCCCATTGATTATGGTGAGCTGACACAAGACGAGCTTGACCGTTGCGAATCCGATCCTGCGGCATCCTTGAAAATTGCAAAACGTGACCTTCCTGCGGCGAAAGTACGCTCCAAAGGCCCACGTTATACACCTGTGTCAAAGCGTGGCGACAAGCCCGATGCGATTGCATATATCATCAAACATAATCCTGAAATTTCCGACGCACAGATTTGTAAGCTTGTTGGTACAACGAAGCCTACAATCCTTTCTATTCGCGAGCGTACGCACCAGAACACTCCGAATTTGAAACCACGCCATCCGGCAGAATTGGGTTTGTGTACATATCAAGAGTTTGAAAAAGCGTATCACAAAGGCTTGAAGGCAGCCGGTAAAGATCCGGAAACAATCAAAGCCGAGCGTGAAGCAGAAATTCAAAAAGAATTGAATGCACCACAAGAAGGTGCGCCTGATCGTGAAAGTACAGGCGGATTTGATTTCTCAAACTTCATGCCTGAGATATCAGAATCAGACGACGATTAATCGAATACAATCGTAATCATTAAAAAAGCCGGACGTTTGATCCGGCTTTTATTTTGTTCATTGATAATGGTAATTAACCGACAGCTTCGCGCTCTTCGGCAACAATTTTTTCTTTAACCATTAATTTCTGTTTTTTGAGCTGACTGAGATAATAATCAGTCGTTGAAAGAGATTTTTGTGCGTCCTCAATTTCCATAGATAAAGCGGTGTGTTTTTCTTTTAGAGCTTGAATACGCGGATTTACTGATGTTTCAGATACTGTCGTTAAAGACATGCGGTCTCCTCCATTTTTTAATTGGGCTTATACCTTTCAGGATACCTTTAAAATGACGAAATCGCAAAAAAACTTTATTCATTCAACGAATCCAAAACGTTAAGTGAACATAAGAATATATCGTCAATTTCTAATGTAATTATTCTGATTCGATTTCAGAGATATCCCTAAAATCCCGCGCCGGGCAAGTCCAGATATTCCATTTCCTCATCCGAGCTATTGCGCCCTAACGTCTTGTTGCGATGCGGAAATCTGCCAAATTTCTCTATGACCTCCATATGCTTGATCGCGTATTCATAGCTCATCGGGTCATCGTCTTTCATGCTTTCAAACAAAAGAACGCTGCGTTTTTGCTCTTCGATATCTTCGCTATGCATGAACGGCATAAAAATGAATTTTCGTTTCACGGGTGTTAAAAGCGCATCAAACCCCTGATGCAACGCGTCTTTAGAAACCAACAAAGCTTTATCATCTGTCTCAAAAGCCTTTGGTGTGCCCCTAAACATATTACGCGGAAATTGATCAAGCACGAGACAGAGTGCCAGCACGCCATCCGCATCGCGTGTCCAATCCGCACATAAGTCCTTCTTCGCCATATCATAGGTAACCATAAAGCGCTCGGACACTTCCTGATCAAAGCTATCATTTTTTTGAAACCATTGTGGTGGCATGGTTTCTTCGAACCAAAACTTCAGAACTTCTTGTTTCGTATCACGCAAATCCTACACCCTCTCCCCTTAAAAAAACGCACCTGAAGAAACAGGCGCGTTTATCATGTCTCTTATTGAAATGCATTATATCCTTAATGCAAATCCGCCCATATTTTCTTTTTCACAGCATACATGATGCCTGCAAAAACAAGTAAAAACAATATCACGCGGAAACCGGCCTTTTTGCGGGCCTCCATGTGTGGATCAGCGGCATACATCATGAACTGCACAAGGTCTTTTGAATATTGCTCCACCGTTTGCGCACTACCATCTTCATACGCAACCAAATCATCGGATAATGGCGGCGCCATTGAGATATTGTGTCCGGGGAAATATTTATTCCAATGCTTCCCTTCCACAACGTCTGCACCATGTGGCGGCTCTTGATAACCGGTTATAAGCGCATAGAGATAATCAGGACCATTTAAACGTGCCTTCGTGATTAAAGACAAATCCGGTGGTACGGCACCATCATTCGCATAGGCAGCGGCCTTATCATTCGCAAATGGTGCAGGAAAACCGTCACTTGGCTTTGCGGGGCGATCAAACATTTCGCCTTCATCATCAGGGCCATCCTGAACAGAGTATTCAGATGCAATGTTCTTAATCTGATTTTCGTTATAGCCCAACGCCTCAAGATTACGGAAATACATGTGCTTCATGCTGTGGCAAGACGAACACACTTCGCGGTAAATTTTATACCCGCGCTGCATCGCTGCCTTATCGAAATAACCGAACGGGCCGTTAAAGCTCCATTCATGTGTCGGTGGCTTTGGGGCATCTCCTGCTGCTTGAGCAACGGGGGAGAAACCAATTAAAAGACCTGCGAGTAGTAAATAACGTCCGTACATATTCTTATGCCCCCGCCTTATGTTTTTTATCCAGAACCGCCTGATGAATAGATAGCGGAAGCTCTCGCCCTTTTTCAAACCGACTAAGCAACGGCAAAGCAATCAGGAAGAAGAAGAAGTAAAATCCTGTGAAGGCCTGCGCAAGCATCGTGTTGTTAAATTCAATCACGGTTGGCTCGTGCCCTGCTTCGACATGTGCATTATGACCGTGTGCAATGGCTTCGCATACGCTCGCTTCGCCTATGCAGGTTGACCAATATACTTTGTCCGCGGCCTGTGATCCGGCATAACCAAGAATGAACATGCTTACGGTGAACAAAATAACAAAGATACGGAAGTAAGGACGGAAACGCGCCGAACGGATCGGGTGGTTATCAAGCCAAGGCAAAATCACCAACATAAAGATGGAACCAAACATCGCCAGAACACCACCAAGCTTCGCCGAGATAGGTGCACTTTCCGCAGCGGTCAAAGGTATTTCCCACCCTTGGTTCGCATCACAAACAATGCCAAACAGCGCCAAGCCGCCACCAATAAT
>CAXHFH010000113.1:0-6769 GCA_964015995.1 uncultured Alphaproteobacteria bacterium | reverse complement strand
GATACTCAGACGTCTCGTGGGCTCGGAGATGTGTATAAGAGACAGGGTTTACGAGGCGCTATCGAATACCAAAACGGCTTTGCAAAATGAAGGCTTTGGCGGTACGACGTTGATCGGATTTTGCGGTGCACCTTGGACGGTGGCTTGTTACATGGTTGAAGGCGGCGGCAGCAAAGATTTCATGAACGTCAAGAAATTGGCGTTTGAAGATGAAGAATCTTTTGCGGGACTGATGGATATTTTGGTTGAATCCAGCGCGCAATATTTGATTGAACAGATCAATGCCGGTGCGGATGCTGTTCAAATTTTCGACAGCTGGGCAGGGGCGCTAGATGCGCAGTCTTTCCGCAAATGGGTCATTCAACCCACGCGTGAAATTGTGGAATTGGTGCGTGATGTTCACCCCACGGTGCCGATTATCGGCTTTCCACGGTGCGCAGGGCAGAATTATTTAAATTACATTCGTGATACGGGCATTGGCGCGGTTGGGATGGATCCGTCTGTGGATACGCAGTGGGCGGCAAGAACCCTGCAACCGCTTGTTCCTGTTCAGGGTAACCTTGACCCGGCCTGTTTGCTTGCGGGCGGGGATGCGCTCGTCATGGCGGCGGAAAAAATTATCGCTGATCTGAAAGACGGGCAGTTTATCTTCAATCTTGGCCACGGCATCAATAAAGAAACCCCGATTGAAAATGTGGAATTATTGGTGAATGTGATCAAGGAGCATCCGTTATGAGCAAAAAAGTAGCTGTTGTTTTAATGAATTTAGGGGGGCCGGATAATAAAAATGCGATCCGCCCGTTCTTGATTAATTTCTTCATGGATAAAAACATTATCACCGCCCCTATTCCCATCCGCTGTATTCTTGCGGTGATGATTGCGAATAAACGATCAAAGCGCGAGGCGGGAGAATCCTATGGGGAGCTTGGGGATAAATCGCCATTGTTGGAAAACACCAATATTCAGGCCGCCGCGATCGAAGAAACTCTAAACGCAGGTGATAATGATACTACCTACAAAACCTTTGTTTGCATGCGCTATTGGCATCCGATGAGCCCGCAAGTCGTGCGCGAAGTGCGTGATTGGGACGCGGATAAAATCGTGATATTGCCGCTCTATCCGCAATTTTCCACCACCACCACATGGTCATCTTTGGGTGTTTGGAATAAGGCGATGTATCAGGCGGGTATGAACACCGAAACATCCATGATTTGTTGTTATCCTGATAATGCGGGTTACGTAGAGGCTTCGGCGCAAAATATTCTGGCAGAGCATGAAAAGGCCGTGAAAGACGGGCATAAAAAAATCCGTATATTATTCTCCGCCCATGGATTACCCGAAAAAATCGTGAAAAAGGGTGATCCCTATCAATGGCAGTGTGAGCAATCCGCCAAAGCCATCGCCGAAAAAATTGAGGGCGATCTGGGCGCAGAGATCGATTGGCAGATATGTTATCAAAGCCGCGTCGGCCCAATGAAATGGATTGGCCCATCCACCGAAGAAGCCATCGAAAAAGCCGCCGAGGATAAAACCGCGATTATCATCTATCCCCACGCCTTCACGCAGGAGCATGTCGAAACCCTGGTGGAGCTTGATATTGAGTATAAAGAAGAAGCCGAAAAAATGGGGCAAAGCGGATATTACCGCGCGCAAACCGTGGGCACGCATTCGGCGTTTATAGATGGAATGGCAAAGCTTGTCCGTGATCATGAACAACGCACCGACATCACCGCCGAGGGGTTCGAATGTATCTGCCCCGAGAATTTCGGGCGATGCTGTATGCGTGATGGCAGCGTGGAGATTGATTTGAATAAGGCGGCGTGATGGATAGATTAAAAATAGCTTTAGTTCTATTTTTAAGTTTAATTTCTCTAGCTGGCTGTAAATACCGACCAGATACATGGGGGGGGATTACACACCATGTAATAGTTTTAAAAATTGATGGAAAAGAATATAAAATCGAACGAAAAATTCGTAAATGGGTTACCCATCATTTAAATATTTTACCATCAGGACCGGCTGCCTATTTTGGGCCGTCTTTTTCAAAAAGCGGCTATAATGATTTCGGAACATTCGGAAAACGTCTGGAAAACAAGCAAGCTGTAGTGATAAAACTTGGAATATCTTATCCATCTGGTAGTGAAAACTGGGAAGAAGATGAAAACGGATATAAGTTTTCAACAAATGAAAAAGATCTAAAGAGAATTCTAAATGTATATCTTCTTGATCATTACAAAGATCCAAAAACTATTGAGTTGTATGAAAATAAAAAAGACTTTGATTCAGTAAATGCACGTGTTGAGATTACGTACGTTGCAATAAAACAAATTCCTAAAAGTATATTTGAATTTTTTTCAACTAATTGGAAAGATCGATACCATGATTTTGATTTAAAAGGCCCATATATTCCTGATGACGCGAAAAGAGTTTATGAAAGCAGAGCCTACTTCAAATTTAAAGTTTCAGAAAAATCAATGGAGCAGATTTTTAAAGAATTCCCTCAAATTAATGAGCACAGGGATTTATTGGCTCCAGATGGAATATATCGGTTGGAAGGGAAATACCAGCTACAGAGAGATGGTTCTTATAAACAAATGAAAGGTCGAGCTTTTAGAGGTTCCAGAATTTTATCATTAGCAAAGCGGGATAAAGCATGTGATTCTCCAGAAGACTGTAATGATTATATAGGGGAAAGAGAAAATGATACTTGGGTTATGCACGAAAAGGGTCGCGCTAGAAAAATTTATCAAATACCCAATCCACTGACTCGCGCGAATTACTACCAAAAAAAGTCATATGATTTTGAAATTGATGGTAAAAAAGTAACTTTTGAAAAAGATCCAGAATATCGTAATTCTTATTTAAACATAGATACTGGTGAATTTACAGGCTTCTATATAGGACATCACTATATTGTCGATTAATCCTAAAAACTCCGCTTCGTGGTTATTGTTGCGGTTGCAAGTCCTCACATTCACTATATATTCTAGACCTTAAGGTGAAAAACATGAATGAATTCCTCTCCACATATTTTGAATGGATCCGCGCACTGCATATTATTGCCGTCATTTCATGGATGGCGGGGATGCTTTATCTGCCGCGTCTTTTCGTTTACCACGTCGAGGCCGAGGTGGGGAGCGACAAATCAGAGACGTTTAAAATCATGGAACGCCGCCTGTTCAAATTGATTATGAACCCCGCCATGATTGTGGCGTGGATTGCGGGCTGTCTTATGCTGTACGCGAATTGGGAGCTGTATAAAATTTCCGGCTGGATGCATGCCAAATTGATGTTTGTGTTTTTAATGACAGGCGTACACCATATGTATATCAAATATCTCAAAGCCTTCGCCGCCGATAAAAACGAAAAATCCGCGAAATTTTATCGAATTCTTAACGAAGTCCCGACTATTATCATGATCATCATTGTGATTCTCGCCGTGGTACAGCCATTTTAAAGCACTGATTTATCATAATAAATAAGGGCTGTTGCGTATGTACTTGTTTCCGCGAATCAAAATGTGGATAAACTCTTGACTCTTTTGACTGCTTTGGTCTATAAAAAATTGTCTTTAGGAAAATCCATAGAAATTTTGGGTAACATTTGTCGGCAGTGGTCGGCGCGGGATAAAAGCTTTCAACATCATAATATGATCGTACGCTTTATCCATAAGATAATTAACTAAGGTATTAAACTTCCTCCATTTGGGTATCATTTAAATTACGAGTTTTTCATGAATTTAACGGAATTGAAAACACGCTCTCCAGCCGAATTATTGGCTTTCGCGGAAGAGCTTGAAGTCGAAAATTGTAACACCATGCGCAAGCAAGACATGATGTTTGCCATCCTCAAAAAATTGGCGAGCCAAGATGTGCCAATCTCAGGCGTTGGTGTTCTCGAAGTTTTGCAAGATGGTTTTGGTTTCTTGCGTTCACCGGAAGAAAATTACCTTCCCGGCCCGGATGATATATATGTCTCACCGTCACAAGTGAGACGTTTTGGCCTACGCACAGGCGATATCGTCGAAGGCGAGATCAGAGCGCCCAAGGATTCAGAGCGTTATTTCGCGCTGCTTCGGGTGGGCACGATCAGTAACGAAGCCCCCGACAAACACCGCCACCGCATTAATTTCGATAACCTCACCCCCCTTTATCCCGACCGCAAAATCAAATTGGAATATGATGATCCGACACAGAAATGTACGGTTCAGCGCGTCATTGAGATGACATCACCGATTGGTTTCGGTCAGCGTGCGCTTATTGTTGCGCCGCCTCGTACGGGTAAAACGGTGATGATGCAAAACATCGCGACATCCATCGCGGAAAATCACCCCGATGCTTATCTGATCGTTCTTTTGATTGATGAACGTCCCGAGGAAGTAACCGACATGGCGCGCTCTGTGCGTGGTGAAGTGGTTTCCTCAACATTTGACGAGCCTGCATCAAGACACGTACAGGTCGCCGAAATGGTGATGGAAAAGGCAAAACGCCTTGTGGAACATAAACGTGACGTTGTTATCTTGCTCGACTCGATTACACGTCTGGCGCGTGCGTACAACACGGTTGTGCCATCCTCCGGTAAAGTTTTGACTGGTGGTGTGGATGCCAACGCCCTACAACGCCCTAAGCGTTTCTTCGGTGCGGCACGTAACGTCGAACAGGGCGGATCATTGACGATTATCGCCACGGCCTTGATTGATACGGGCTCTCGCATGGATGAGGTGATCTTCGAAGAATTTAAGGGTACCGGTAACTCTGAAATTGTTCTGGATCGTAAGCTTGCTGATAAACGCGTATTCCCTGCGATTGATATTCAGAAATCGGGTACACGTAAGGAAGAGCTTCTGGTTGATAAAGACACGCTCCAGAAAATGTGGGTTCTACGCCGTATTCTTAACCCGATGGGTACTGTGGACGCGGTTGAATTCCTGCTCGGTAAGATGAAGCAAACGAAGAATAATGACGAATTCTTCAACGCGATGAACCAGTAAAGTAACACCCCTATTATATAAATGTGATGAATTCTTGTCGCGCATCTGCGACTCGGATACCATACCGCCCTATACATTATAATGTTTGAGGGAATATTCATGACACGTTTTTTCTTTGTTTTTTCACTTCTTTTATCAGGGGCTTTGTTTTCCGTTACGGCAAACGCCGCGTCTGATGTGAACACGCCGCGCCGCACGATCAGTGTGACCGGAGAGGCCGAAGTGCGCGTTGTGCCCGATCAGGTGATTATTTCCATGACGGCGGAAAGCCGTGGAACCGCCCTCCTCGAGACGCAAAAAAGAAATGATCAAACCATCGCCGCGCTGATTGCGTTTGCGCATAAGAAAATGGACGTGGAAGAAAAATACATCCAAACGGATTATACAAGCGTACAGCCGACTTATAAGAATTGCCGCTATGATGATGAAATGTCCGGCAAGTGCAGCCCGCTCGAGATTACCTATTATAGTGTGCGCAAAGGCATTCAGATTAAATTAAAAACGTTGGATCATTACGAGGCATTGGTCAGTCAAGCGCTCCAACTCGGCATCACGCATGTTGATAATGTACAATTCACAACCACGAAATTACGTGAACATCGTGATAAGGCGCGCGACATGGCGGCCAAGGCATCACAGGAAAAGGCGAAGGCATTGGCGGAAACGCTCGGCATGGAACTCGGTAAGCCAATCACGATTAACGCCAATCAATATCATACATTTTATCGTCACGGCGCGGGTGGCCGCGGGCAAAACCGAATGATGCAAAACGCCATCCAAAGCGCACCATCAGGCGGCGGTGGTGATGCGTCGGCTCTGGCGTTGGGGCAGATTAACATCTCCGCGCAGGTCAATGTGACCTATGAGATGGAGTGATTGAGCTTTATGGGTCTAAGCTTTCATCCAAAACCAGCGACAATCGTAATATGTGATTATAGTTCAGGCTTCCGTGAACCGGAGATGGTTAAGCGTAGGCCGGCTATTATTGTTTCTCCACGCCTTAGAAGACGTGGCGGTCTTTGTAGTGTCGTTCCGTTAAGTACGACTGAACCAGAACATATAATGCCTTATCATTATTTGTTAAAATTTGAGAAACCCTTACCGCATCCATGGGATTTTGAAGAAATGTGGGTAAAGGCTGATATGATTTCAACAGTCTCTTTAAAACGCTTAGACCTAATTCGACAAAAAAGAGAACCAGGTCAACCAAGAAAATATTTACAACTTCGCATAAAGGACGAAGATTTTAATAATATTAAGTCCTCAGTTTTACATGGCTTAGGAATAGAAATTTCTTGACTCTAATTATATATTTGACAATCGAATCGATTATGTCGGATAATATATTGTACCCGCTCTTGCGTTAGTAATCGGGCTTTAAGACCTTTTTAGGCAACCGCACCATGGCGATACCAAGCTGGGTGCGGTTCTTTTTATTTTACCCTCTCCGCCACGAGTTTCGGCGTTAAAGGGATGAGTTGTTTATAAAGGTTATGTTTCGGGTGGTGACCTGTAGAATCAGATTTCAGGATAAAATTCCTATCAATCAGTTGAAAGCCCGGAATCATATCAAAACTATCCTGTCCGCGTATATCATAGGGAAAAACCGTCACGAAGTGATTATCATCCTTTGAAATGTTGAAATGCGCCGCCCATTTGCGGGCATCCTCCTTGGTTGGTGCGCCCATATTCATATCATAAAGCAAGATTTGCACGAACACGACATCGGGACCTGTCTCTTATACACATCTGACGCTGCCGACGAATCCAGAGGTGGTG
>CAXHFH010000112.1:0-6828 GCA_964015995.1 uncultured Alphaproteobacteria bacterium | reverse complement strand
AAACCACTTTCATGTGTTCCGCCAGATGGTGTTGGGACTGTATTACAATAGGAATGTATGAAACCGTCACCATTTTGAGGCCATTGAACTGCAAACTCAACGCGCCCTTGATCATCAGGTAATTTTACGTTTCCGTGAAACGGCGATGCGGGGATAGTGGGTTTGTCTTTGAGAGATATTTCTAAGTAATCAAGAAGCCCGTTTGGAAACTTAAAAGTAGCTTCTGGTGTGACTTTGCTTTCCGGCCTTATAAGTTCCGGGTCACATTTCCACCTTATCTCTACGCCTGAAAACAAAAAGGCCTTAGAGCGCAGCATTTGGAATAGCCATGCGGGCTTGAAGCTTAGTTTATCACCAAAAATTTCAGGGTCAGGGTGAAAGCATACGGTCGTGCCTCTACGGTTGTGAACCGTGCCCAGTTCTTCTAGCTTTGTTGTGGGTTTGCCGCGTGAAAAACTCTGTTTGTAGAGTTGTTTATCTTGAGCTACCTCAACCCACATATCATCCGACAGGGCATTCACAACAGAAATACCAACACCATGCAGACCACCAGATGTTTGGTATGCTTTGTTATTAAACTTACCGCCAGCATGAAGCATGGTCATAACAATTTCGAGCGATGACTTATCTGGAAATTTAGGGTGTGGTCCGACAGGAATGCCGCGTCCATTATCACGTATCGTCAGGATGTTGCCCTTTTCAAGCGAGCATTCTATCCAGTCCGCGTGCCCGGCGACAGCTTCATCCATCGAGTTATCAAGGATTTCGCCAACAAGGTGGTGATAGGCGCGTTCATCTGTGCCGCCGATATACATGCCGGGGCGCATTCTTACAGGTTCGAGTCCTTCAAGGACTTCAATGGAGGAGGAATCATAATCAGACATGAATAAATAGTAACCCTTCTTTGCGCCAAAATAAATACGGAACGGGCTTAATCCTTAATCTTATGCACCATCAGAATCAATAATTTTTTAGAAAATCTCTAAACAAAACTTGTCTGTTATGCCTAATAGAGGATACAATAAACCTCTCAGTTTTTGTACTTACTGATCCATTTTTTACGCAACAAGGTTCATTCATGCTTTTTAAAACTCAGGCTCATTTCGCACTCATGTTACCGATCATAATGGTTTTGTGCATTATATCGTCTTCGAATGCTTATGCTCAAGCGGCAAGGGATCTCGATATTTTTGAGAGATTCAAAAAGCCAATGCCTGAGATTACGCTGTTGAGTGATGAAGAATTTCTTGATGCAACCAAACCGATTGTAAAGAAGCCGTATGGTGAGGAGGTTTTGGCGTACAGCATGCGTATTGATAAAACGTGGGAAGAGGGAATCGACCGCAGTTCAGGTAACTTTGTTCTCAGTGAAAAGCTTTTTCTTGAATTAAACTCTTATCTTGGTAAGCCGACCATTGCTGGACGTAGCCGTATTGAAGTAGAGGGGCTTAACTTGGATGGAAACCTAACCGCCGAGCAATGGTATATCCGCTATATTCTTGAGGGTGGTTTTACGACAGAAGGCTTCATAACGCATAATCCTAATAAAGTAGAATCTCTGATGGTGGTGATGGAAAAAGATTATTCGTATTATTTACGTACGCTTGTTTTAATTAACGGTGCCAAAGTAATTATGGTGAAATATTATGTGCCTATCCATTATATACAAGACCAAGCTGTTATGCAGGCTATGGTTTTAAAATCGTTTAAATTGACACATAAAAAGGCTCGTGTGCATCAGGAGATGGATGCTTATCGTTTTCTTGATATTGCTGAGTTTAAGTACCCCCCAAATTGGAAAGTTTTTGCAAGACCTGTTCGTGACGTTGATCGGTTGGACGTAACTTTGTTAAATATGTCTGAGCTTTCGGGGCAGTCAGAGGCTAGCAGCACAGAGGGGAAGTTAGATGTTTTAGTCGTTTCATCAACCGTCAAAAATACGTTGTTAGAAGAAATCGAAGAATATAAAAAGAAAATCGAAGCTGAGGGAATGCTGATTGGTGAAAAACTGACAGAAAATTATGATTTTACATATGCAAAAAACATCGACTTTGGCATCACGGAAGTTTATAAGGGCATAGACAGTAATGACAATCTCAGTGAATATGAGTTTTGGTTCACTGTTCTGGTTGGAGGGAATTACTACTATTTTGTGATGCTTCTAACGCCATCCCGAAATGAGCTGTTTGCGACATGGGCGGATAACACTCAAAACTATAAAATCATGTTGAAAGAGTTCACACCGATGGTTGGTGCTTTCCTTGAGCGGGATTAATGCTCCTCGATTTTTTGCAGGGTATGTCCACGCAATAATGATGCTGTTAATACTTAAGGGGGATGCATGCATACACAAAAGATTCTAAGGCTATTTTTCGTTTGTTTGATGATGTTGTTTTGCACAGGGATGCCTGTGGATTGTGCGTGGGCAAGGGCTGGTGACGTTGATGTTTTTGAATGGTTTAAAAAACCTATGCCTAAACTGCCGCTTGCCAGTAAAGAAGCATTTGAAAAAGCAACAAAATTAGTAGATGAAGTGCCTCGTAATGATAAAGCGCTAGCTTATACTATGCGCATAGATAGCACATGGAAAAAAGATCAGGCACTTGGGACACAAAATTCCTTTTTTAGTGAAAAATTGTTTTCGGATGTAAGTGCTTTTGTTGGAAAGCCAACGATTAATGGTCGTAGCCGTATTGATATCGAGGCAAAAAACCTGGATGAAGACCTTACCGCAAAGCAGTGGTATATCGGATATATTGTGGAGCAGGGAAGCACTATAGAAGGGTTTGTTGATCATAGTGATGATCGCGTTGAGTCCTTGATGGTCGTGATAAAACGTGATTACTCGTATTACCTGAGGACGTTGGTGTTGGTGAATGGCTCCAAGATTATTATGGTGAAATACTATGTTCCTATCGAAAACTTCCAACAACAGGCGGTTATGCAGGAGATGGTTCTTTCGTCATTTAAGCTTTCCCATATAATGGAGCGTGAGCGAGAGGAAATGCTATCGCATAAGCTTAGAAATATCGCTCAGGTGAAATACCCTTCCGACTGGAAGGTGTTTGCAAACTCTCGTGATGGTAAAGAGGTCACGATTGCGAATGTAAAGGAAGTTGTTAAACATGCCGGGTGGGAATTTCAGCAAATGGAGGTAGAATCCAGCATAGAGGGCAAGGTCTATGTCATGGCAACACCGCGTGTCGGGGGAGAAAACCTGAATGAAACATTGGAAAAATATAAAAGAAAAATTGAGTCTGAAGGCATATTCTTTGGAACCAAGATACCTGACGACACTAAATTTCAATATACTGAGCAGGCTAAATCGACCTCGACAGAGGTGTATGAGGGAACCTACAGTAAAAATGCTCAAGGTGATTATGAGTTATGGGTAAGCGTTATGGCAGGTGGAAACTATAACTTCTTTATGCTTTTGCTTACCCCATCCCGTAATGAGGAGTTTATAAACTGGGCTGGTAATACCCAAGCCTATAAGCTCATGCTTAAGGAGCTTGTGCTCCTCGATGGTGCATTTTTTGGTGATTAAGAATTATCCTGAATAATACATATCCACTTCCACAGGGTGGGTTGTGGTTTCGTATCGTTCCAATTCCTCGGTTTTCAATGCAATGAAAGAGTCGATCAAGGCCTTAGAAAACACATCACCTTTCAATAGGAAATCATGGTTGTTTTGTAACGCTTCCAGTGACTGACGAAGGGAGCTACAAACATTTGGGATAGCGTCGATTTCTTCTTGTGGCAAATCGTACAGATTTTTATCAATAGCATTACCAGGGTGAATTTTATTTTCCACACCATCAAGGCCGGCCATCAACATGGCCGAAAATGCCAAGTAAGGGTTGGCTAATGGGTCAGGAAACCTGATTTCGATGCGTTTTGCCGCAGAGCCATTGGCCAAAGGAATGCGGCATGCAGCGGATCGGTTGCGTGCAGAGTATGCAAGCAGAGTGGGAGCTTCATACCCCGGGACAAGGCGCTTATAACTGTTGGTTGTTGGGTTTGTGAACGCGTTTAAGGCGCGCGCATGTTTCAAAATGCCGCCAATATAATAAAGCGCATTTTCAGAAAGCTCTGCATATTCTTTACCTGCGAATAAGGGCTTTCCTGATTTCCAGATTGATTGGTGCACATGCATACCTGACCCGTTATCGCCATTGATTGGTTTGGGCATGAAGGTTGCGGTTTTGCCGTAACTGTGCGCGACGTTATGAACGGCATGCTTATATAACTGAACATTATCCGCAGATTCCAAAAGCTCCGTGAAACGTACACCGATCTCACATTGGCTCGGGGCGACTTCATGGTGATGTTTCTCAACGGACACCCCCATGCTTTCGATGACACTGACCGTTTCTGCGCGAATGTCAGATAGGCTGTCAACGGGGCTTTCAGGGAAATACCCACCCTTAACGCTCGGTCTGTGTCCCATATTGCCTGTGGGGTATTCACGTCCCTTATTATATGGGCCTTCTTCACTGTCTAGGTGATAGGCAACATGATTAGATTCTGTTGAAACCTTTACATCATCAAAGATAAAGAATTCAGGCTCTGGTCCGAAATAGGCCGTATCGCCAAGGCCAGATTTTTTGAGGTAGTTTTGTGCCGATTTCGCAATGGAGCGCGGATCAAGTTTGTAAGGTTGATTTGTCGACGGGTCATATACGTCGCAGAATATCTTGATTGTTTTTTGCGCGGCAAACGGGTCGTATGTAACACGCGTAATGTCAGGTTTTAAAATCATGTCTGATTCATGGATTTCCTGCCAGCCTGCAATGGATGAGCCGTCAAAGGCGATGCCGTTACTGATTAAGTCTTTATCGAATGTGCTGACATGTTGCGCAGTGTGCTGCCATTTTCCTCTGATATCTGTGAAGTTAAAGTCAATAAACTGCACGTCCTGTTCATCTACATATTTGAGGATATCAGCGGGGGATTTGAATGAAAGTTTGTACTTGCTCACGGGGAAAACCTATCTTTTAAAATCAATGTGCAAGTTTTAGCATGCGTAATAAATTACGACAAGATTGATTATAGGCTTGACCTAATGTTCTGATATATTATAGACATTATAACCCTAATTGTGGCGGTCGTAGCTCAGTTGGTAGAGCCCTCGGTTGTGATCCGAGTGGTCGCGGGTTCAAGCCCCGTCGATCGCCCCATTTACCTTCAAGATAATTATTGTCTTAAGCCATAATGGTGACACACTCTTTGTGCAAATTTCTTACAATCGTGAAAATTGTCAAAAACTTTTAAAAGAAACACTTGGAATCGTCAAAAAAGTAGGGTAAAAAGCCGCAATCAAGTTCGCGTGAGAACGCGTTTACACACCTGTGCGGGTGTGGCGAAATTGGTAGACGCGCTAGATTTAGGTTCTAGTGTCCATCGGACGTGGGGGTTCAAGTCCCTTCACCCGCACCATTAAATTTTAAAAAAGAGCCGGATAAGACGGCCTTTTTTTTACTCAAATAACCTTAGATATGAAGGTAACGAAGAGAAGAGCAAATCATGCAAGTAAAACAGCTTAAAGAAGATGGTCTTAATCACGAGCTAGAAGTTACGGTTAAAGCCGGGGAAATTACAAAGCGCGTTGATGCGCGTCTAGCCGAAGTCAGCAAAACAATTAAAATGCCGGGTTTTCGTCCCGGTAAAGTGCCAATGGCGATGATGAAACAAAAATACGGTAAGGCCGTCATGGGCGAGGTTCTTGAATCTGCTGTTAACGAAACTTCACAGGAAGCTTTAAAAAAGCAAGATATCACACCGGCTTTACAGCCAAAAATCGAAGTTAAGTCATTCGATGAAGGTAAGGATCTTGTTTATACGATGGCGATTGAAGTTTTGCCGAAGATCAAGGTTAAGGATTATAAAGGCTTTAAATTAACGAAGCTTGTTGCAAAAGCAGACGATAAAGCCATTGATGACGCGCTTGAGCGTATTGCGGCAATGCGTAAGACGACAAAGCCTATTGAAGGTAAGCGCGCCACAAAATCCGGTGATACTGTTGTTATTGATTTTAGAGGCCGCACGGCAGATGACAATGTCGAACAGCCGGGTATGGCCGCTGAGGGCCATCATCTTGAATTGGGTGCAGGCCAGTTTATTCCGGGATTCGAAGATCAATTAACTGGCAAAAAAGCTGGTGATGATGTTGAAGTTAAGGTCACATTCCCCGAGGCATACGGTTCTGCGGAACTTGCCGGTAGAGATGCAATCTTTGATGTTAAAATTCACGCCATTCACGAGTCTGTTGATGCGGTTATTGATGACGCGTTCGCAGAATCTCTTGGCATGGAAGATTTGAAAGCCCTGCGTAAGGCTGTTGAAGAGCAAACCAATCAGGAATTTGGTAACCACACACGTATGAAGCTTAAGAAAGAGCTTCTTGATCAGCTTGATGAAGAGCACAGTTTCGACATTCCGCAAGGTATGAAGGACATTGAGTTTGAAAACATCATGCACCAAGTGAAGTTGGACAACCAACAACGCGGCGTAAGTGATGAGCCAACTGATGAAGAGAAGGAAGAGCTTCAGGACATCGCCGAGCGTCGTGTACGTTTGGGCTTGGTTCTTTCTGAAATTGGTAAAGAAAACAACATTCAGGTTGCTGATGCGGAACTGCAAAAAGCCGTTATCGGTGAAGCGCAGAAATATCCGGGTCAGGAAAAAGAAGTTTTTGATTACTTCGCGAAAAACCGTGACGCTTTGGAATCACTTCGTGCGCCATTGTACGAAGACAAGGTTGTTGATTTCATCATTGAGCCTGTCTCTTATACACATCTGACGCTGCCGACGAATCCAGAGGTGGTG
>CAXHFH010000111.1:0-6920 GCA_964015995.1 uncultured Alphaproteobacteria bacterium | reverse complement strand
CCACCTCTGGATTCGTCGGCAGCGTCAGATGTGTATAAGAGACAGTTGTATATCCTGCTATTTTTAAAGAAAACCCACGGTAAAAGACAAAAAATGACAAAATTAAAACCTTCAAATCGATCCGATATTGCTATGTTTCAGGCCTTAGACATCCTCCGTCAAGTCAATGAGCGTGAGGAACAAGGTATTGATATTGTGCGCATGGGCGCAGGGCAGCCCTGCTTTGGTGCACCGCAAGGGGCACTTGATTACGCCATAGAGATGATCAAGAAAGATCCCACGCAAGGATACACGCAGGCCATTGGCATGCCATCCTTACGTGAACGTATCGCGGAATATTACGACAGTTATTATAATGTGACGATTTCACCCGCAAACGTTGTCATTGTCGGCGGTTCGTCTTGCGGGTTCATCCTTGATTTTCTGGCCGCCTTTGATGCCGGTGACCGCGTTGCCGTAACGACACCGACCTATCCTGCCTACCGGAATATCTTAAAATCACTGAACATAGAAGTCGTTGAGATCGAAGCCCGCGCAGAAGATAACTATCAACCAACACTGGATCTTCTTGAAAATTGCGGGGAGAAATTTGACGGGCTTATCATTAATTCCCCGTCCAACCCGTCCGGTACAATGATTGATGATACGGAACTGAAGAAAATATGTCAGTGGTGTGATGAACAGGGCATTGTTCTGATATCAGACGAAGCCTATCACGGCATCACATATGAACATAAAGCACCCACGGCGCGCCAATATTCCGAAAATGCCATTGTCCTGAATACCTTCTCTAAGTATTTCGCCATGACAGGGTGGCGCATGGGTTGGACGGTTTTGCCGGATAATATGGTTGATCGGGTTAAGAAACTCGCAGAGAGCTTATTCGTTTCTGCGCCCACCATATCCCAGCATGTCGCCTATAAGGTATTTGATCATCTGGATGAGCTTGATGGCTACGTGGAGAGCTATCGTAAGAACAGAGATATCCTCCGTACGGAACTTCCCAAGGCCGGCATTCACAACTTCACCAATGGTGCAGGCGCATTTTATGTGTATGCGGATATCCACCACCTAAGCAACGACAGCGAGCAATTCTGCATTAAGATGCTCGATGAAGCGTGCGTGTCAACGACACCAGGTGTTGATTTTGATTTATCACGCGGTCACAAGGGCATTCGTATTTGCTACGCCGACAGTGAACAAAAAATCATTGAAGCCTGCAATCGCCTGAAAGAATGGCAGTCATAAAAAAAGGCAGTAAAATTAAACCTTACCGCCTTTTAAAATTAATACGAAATCCGCGTCCTATTCGACCAATCGGTTCCACCAGCCCTTTTTCTTTTCTTTGGGCTCTTGGTTAACCACCTCATAATCGCGTGCCGGCTCAGGCTTCTGATCGTTCACGGCCTTTTTGGCCGGCTTTTTCTTCGGCTTTTCTTCCGTGTCCGCCTTTGCCTTTTTAGGGGCTGGCTTCTTCTCATCTTTATCCTTTGCAGCAGGCTTGGCCTCTTCGGACTTCTTAGACTTTGCAGCCGCCTTCTTTGGCTTTTTCTCATCCGCACTGTCATTGGCCGGCTTACTTACAGGCTTGTCTTCTTTGGCAGGTGCATCAGACTGATCGGCCTTACTGTCTTCTTTTTTCTGAGAAGGTTTGCGCTTTGGCTTAGATTCTTCTTTTTTGTTATCAGAGCTGTCTTTTGCATCTGACTTATCTGACGAATTATCGGACGTTGATTCATTATCATTGTTCTGATTTTGATTATTGTCAGACCTAGACTTACCACGTCCACGACCACCGCGCCTGCTGCGCTTACGAGGCTTCTGGTTGTCACCATCATCATCGTTACCACTGCTTTGTGTTTCAGTGGCGGCCTCATCACCACCTTTGTCCGCAGGCTTGGATACTTCGATCCTGTATTCAGACGCCGGTATCGTATCGTCAACACGCAATAAAACCTGAAGATCATAACGCTTTTCGATTTCCGCTAATTTTCTGCGCTTGTAATTCAGAATAAAGAGCGCAACATCATTTGTGACCTGCACAATAATTTGCGCGGCGCGGGCACGGATCCCCTCTTCTTCAATCGCACGCAAAACCATAATCGACATCGCATCGTCTGTTGGGACAATCCCGATACCGCTACAGGTTTTACATTTTTCATACTGAGCTTCGGTCAAGCTCGGGCTGAGGCGTTGACGCGACAGCTCCATCAAACCAAATGATGAAATGCGCCCGACCTGCACACGCGCACGGTCAGTGGATAGCGCATCTTTCATGCGGCGCTCCACCTTGCCGTTATTGCGGCGGTTTTCCATGTCGATAAAGTCAATCACAACCAAGCCGCCCAAATCTCTGAGCTTTAATTGGCGGGCAACTTCATCCGCAGCCTCAAGGTTTGTCTTAAGGGCGGTTTCTTCAATATGACGTCCCTTGGTTGCCTTACCGGAGTTAACGTCAACCGAGATCAAAGCTTCGGTTGGGTTAATAACAAGATAACCACCCGATTTCAGACGTACTTCCGGCTGACTAATTTCATTGATTTGGCTTTCAATCTGATAACGATTGAACAAAGGCAACTGCGTATCTTTATAAAGGACGACCTTTTTCACATGTGAAGGGATCATCATTTTCATGAAGCTCTTCGCCGTTTCAAAGCCCTCTTCACCAGCAACCAGAACTTCTTCAACATCACGGGAATAGAGATCACGTACGGATCGTTTAATAAGATCAGCTTCCTCATACACAAGGGAAGGCGCCGATGACTCCAATGTAAGTGCACGGATATTATCCCACAAGCGCATCAAGTAATCGAGATCACGTTTGATCTCAGCCTTGGTTCTGGCCACACCGGCAGTGCGGACAATAACCGACATACCTTTTGGCACCTCAAGGCTTTTGACAATGTCACGCATGCGCGCACGATCTTTATGATTGGCAATCTTACGGCTCACGCCACCCGCACGTGGGCTGTTTGGCATAAGGACACAATAACGGCCGGGCAATGATAAATAAGACCCAACCGCAGCACCTTTATTGCCGCGCTCTTCCTTATTCACCTGAACCAGCATAATCTGGCCACGCTTGATCACTTCTTGAATTTTATATTTGCGGCGTAGGTTAAAGCGGAATCTTTGTTCCTGATCAATTTCCTCACCACCAACAATTTCTACGCTGTTGTTTTTATATGGTGCGCGTCGTCCGCGTCCACGACCACGACCGCGCCCTTTTTGATTGCTGCGACCACGGCCACCTTTTTTATTCTGGTCGTCATCTTTGCCAGACTTTTCTTTATCATTGCCGTCTTGCTCAGCGTCCGCACCTTCGGCGACATTACCATTCGGCTCATCCGCTTCCTCGATAACATTGCCATTTGGCTCATTCGCAGCGTCACTATCGGCATCTTCTTTGGCTTGTTTCTTTTCAGTCTTTTTTGTGGACTTTGCAGCCGTCTTTTTGCCTTTAGCTTTAGGAGCGTCTTTTTCTTCTTTTGAAGATTTTTCTTCGCCGTCCTGAGCGTCAGTTTGGTCACCATCCTCGCTACTATCATCACCGTCTTCTGATGCTTCCGCGTCATCTTCCTCATCGTCGACTTCTTCATCCAACGCTTCTTCTTCGTCGTCATGTTCTTTCAACAACGCTTCCTGCTCGGCCATAAGAGCCTCACGATCGGATACAGGGATACGGAAGTAATCAGGGTGAATTTCTGAAAACGGAAGGAAGCCATGGCGGTTACCACCAAAGTTAACAAAGGCCGCCTGCAATGATGGTTCAACACGTGTGACCTTGGCTAAAAATATACTACCCTTTAAAGGTTTACGGTTTTGGCTTTCATAATCATACTCGACCAATCTGTTACCATCACTAATCGCAACCCTTAATTCTTCTTTATGGGTGGCGTCAATTAACATTCTTTTTGTCATTTTATTCTCTCCTCGCACTAAGCGAAATCTCCGAATGCGTCTGATCAGACACAATCGGTGGCGTATAATATACGCTATAAATTACATAAATTTCATGCTTACAGCTCGGCGAAACCTTTTAAAAACTTTACTACAAACGCAAAGCCGCATGCATTTAAACCGAAAACACAATACACTTTTGTTTAAGAATGCTCAATCTAAAAATATAATTGGAAAATAAAACCGCTTTTTGTTTTTTAACGCAAAACACGTACACCCACATCAAACAACAAAAAGGGCAGCTACAGCTCAATACAAAACTGTTCGTATTCAAAATTAAAATTAAGAAAAGGGAAGCTTCTCAAACGACGATCTTAATCGTGGCGCTACTCTGAAAGCTCGTTTTGGGCGAATTTTAAATCCTGCGCAAGCGTAGCGTATTCCTGTTTTATGGCCGTCATTTGTGATTTAAATTTCTGCAATCTTTTACCCGCAAGTTTTTCTCTATTGTCTGTTTTAATGCTCTTAGGATTAACTTGCTTGTTGTTTTTAAGAACTTCAAAATGCAGGTGCGGACCAGTTGAACGACCAGTCGTTCCAACATAACCAATAACATCGCCTTGCTTAACGCGCTTACCCACTCGCGTATTTTTTGCGAATTTCTTCATGTGGGCATAAGCCGTCTTCAAGGAATTAACGTGCCTGATACGCACGTAATTACCATACCCGCCCTTACGTCCAGCAATTTCAATAACACCATCACCAGCAGCATAAATCGGCGTACCGCGTGGGGCCGCAAAATCCACCCCCTTGTGCATCTTGTTATACCCCAAAACAGGGTGACGACGCATACCAAAACCAGACGACATGCGCGCACCATCAATCGGTGTTTGCATCAATGTGTTTTTCAAATTCATACCATCTTCACGATAATATGTGGCGCGCCCTTTTTCCTCAAAACGGTAAATCGGAATTTTTGTCCCATCCACTTTTAGATTAGCAAACATCACATTACCGTAACGCGCGAAATCGCCATCTTCAGTTTCGTATGTTTCATATAAAATCTCAACAGTGTCACCACGGCGAATATCGCGCTGAAAATCAACCTCGTATGAATAAAGCCTGATCATTTCAGCGATCACCGAAGCCGGAATACCAGCACGTGCCGCAGAAGCATAGAGCGACGTATCAATCGTTGCCTTTGCCGCTTTCATCTTGATAAGGACGTCTTTTTCGGTCAACTCGGCCTGAAAACGATCATGCTCATCTTTGCTAACGGTTAACTCCTTAATGGAATCCACTTTCATATTCATGGACGCTAAGGCCAGACCGGTATCCGTCGGCTCCAACTGAATGGAAATTGCCTGCCCGGGCTTAACAAGCCGTGGGTTATAATATTTGCTCATGGATTTAACCGCGCGATATGCTTCTGCCCCACTCACGCCCGAACTTTGCAAAGCACCTGCAATCGTATCACCAGGCCTGATTTTCAAGATCTCTTCGCGTGGCTGAAGCGGGCCGAAAACCGGCTGCTCATTCACTGCAAGATCATCAGAAGGCGGAGGCCCCATAACCATAGGCATGCCTTGCGCATTCAACACTGTGTTATCAGGCTTTTGCTCAATCAACGGTAAGAGCGCTTCAGCTGCCTTATCCGTATCACTTCTATCATCTTCTGCTTTATAAAGCGCATCCGCAGACAAAGACGCCAAGTAAACATCTGTCTTATCGTCACCGGATTTTGACACAAAGGCATCCACGGCATTTGGAACATTCGCGATAGAGGAATTCATCGACCCTAAAAAACTGGTCATGGTTAGTGAAACGAGCGCAACTGTACCCGCCACATAGCGCAAGCGCAGACGATTTTGACGCGTCAAGAAATACCTGTGCCGCACCTTAATAATGCGGTGCAAAGCTATCTTGCTCAAAAAACCTCTTATTACGTACAAATTAATGCTCCAGTGTTCCAGAATGATACGCAGATAAATGGCGACTAGCGCTGGTTAGCGCGCATCTTTCAATAGTACTCTGTAAAAGTTTAGAATTAGTTATCATAACCGCCTTGTTATTCCAAGCTTTCTTCACAAATACCGCTGTTTTTAAAGAAGACATAGACCTATGTCATATAGAAAACGCAGAATAGAGATCTCCTCTTACAGGATTATAGCAGAATCTAAGTTTTTCATAAAGAACACAATAAACCGTGTTCAGCACCCAGATTTGTACAAAATACCATACGCAGTCAAGTCTTAGCGAACACCACATTCTTTGGTAATCGCCCGGTACGCAGAGCCAGAGCCTTTCAGGCTGTATGTGTCTGTTGTTAATGTCCCCCGAGAAGACGTCCCCTTAACAACCATATTTGATCCTTTTTGAATTGCATTGGCAAGCTTCGAATCCGCCTGCGCATCCGGCGCCCACGCCGTGTCGTCTTGTGTAAACAAAATAAAGCGCTTTCCATCAATCGTAACCGTTGCATCGCTACCTTGTTTATAGGTATATCCTGTTATGTAACTGAACACGTCTTTCGTATTTTCTGAAGGGCGGTGTGTAATCAGAGCAAAAATCTCACCGCGATTGGTATATTTCCCTTTTGCCTTTGCTGGCTTACTGACCATATAACAAACTTTATTGCCGCGCTCCATCAACACATAAGAGGTCCACGCGCCAAACTTACCGATCTGCTTAGGCTGCGCGGCATGCGCGCTGGTTGCGAAACCACCCATAAAACATAGAGAAACAATAGCATATACGAAAAAAATTCTAGTCATTTTTGAAAATCCAGACGTGGTGAAACAGTATAAGTCTTATATCTGATGTAAAGTTTAACGAAAGCAGCGAGCAGTTCAAAACTGAAAATACATTTCACAGAAATTCATCCACAAAGTCTGCACGATTAGAACTTTGTCCTGAATTGAGGGGCAATAAACCGTAAACCATAAATTACAACCATGGCAATCGCCATAACAACTGTCTCTTATACACATCTGACGCTGCCGACGAATCCAGAGGTGGTG
>CAXHFH010000110.1:0-6994 GCA_964015995.1 uncultured Alphaproteobacteria bacterium | reverse complement strand
GTTGTTCCGCGCCTGCATCACCCAGAATAGTACGCGAGTCGATTTTCGAGGTCACTTGGAATGAAAGTCGCGTCGGGAAGTTTGCCTTCACCACGCCCGTAATAACGTCAACCGAAGGTCTTTGCGTAGCCATAATCAAATGCAGTCCCGCGGCACGCGCCATCTGCGCCAAACGTTGAATCGCATTTTCAACATCTTTACCCGCCACCAACATCAAATCAGCAAATTCATCAACGATAATCACGATATAAGGCAATTCTGCCAACGGCATTTCACGATCTTCAAAAGTTGGCTTGCCACTGTCCGGGTCAAATCCTGTTTGAACCTTGTGCATGATTTTTTCATCATTTTTGATGGCTTCGCGAATGCGCTGATTATACCCTTCGACGTTTCTAACGCCCAGTTTTGACATGTTGCGGTAACGATCTTCCATCTCCCGAACCGCCCATTTCAGCGCAACAATCGCTTTCCCCGGCTCTGTCACAACAGGTGTTAAAAGATGCGGAATATCATCATAAACTGACAGTTCCAACATCTTCGGGTCAATCATGATAAAACGACATTTTTCAGGTGACATGCGGTAAAGCAGAGACATAATCATTGTATTCACGGCAACAGACTTACCTGAGCCCGTCGTACCAGCAACAAGCAAGTGCGGCATCTTGGCAAGGTCGGCAAGGATAGGTTGCCCGCCAATATCTTTACCCAGAATAAGTGGCAATTTCGCCTTCGTGCGTTCATACATGCGCGACTGCAGCATTTCTTTCATATACACGGTTTGACGTGTTTTATTCGGCAGTTCAATACCAATAACATTACGTCCCGGCACAACCGCACAACGCACTGATATTGCAGACATAGAGCGCGCAATATCGTCACTGAGTGAAATCACGCGCGATGTTTTCGTACCCGGTGCAGGTTCTAATTCATATAACGTCACCACCGGCCCCGGGTGAATGCTGACGATGTCGCCTTTGATGTTGAAATCCTCAAGTACGCTGCGCAGCAATTCTGCGTTTTTGCGTAAGGCATCCTCGTTCAATTTCATGCCTGTTACTTCCGGCGGTACTTCTTGTATTAATGAAATTGGCGGCAATTCCCATTCACCATCAACATCAGACAGAACAAAACGTTGCTGCGATGTGTCTTGGCTTTTCGTCTTCACAGGTTGTTTGGATGCAGGCTTTGGCGTCACAACGGGGATCGATACATTTGAACTTGGTGATACCGGCTCTGCCAGAACTTCATTAATGCCATCATCCGGACGGTCTTCTGTGTCTTTGGTATTACTGACCGGACGCTTCATCGCAGCCTTTTTAATTTTGGCTTTTTCTTCTTCCCAAGCAACCCTGCGTGCTTCAACGGCCACAGCGCGCTCTTCACGCATCATGCGTAACTTTTCCATGATACCACCTGATAAAGGCTTTTCTTCGTAATCAGGTGTGTTGTATCGCATCACCCAACTGTGAAAACCACTAATCAAGGACATCAGCATACCCGCAGAAATGTAGCCCGCAACCTTTATACGGAACCAAGCCGATGCAATTTCATGCCCCCTGAATGCGGCACCATGCAAGAACAAACCAAAGGCAATAATACCGGCCACTGATGCCACCAAAGTTGCCGCATAGGGAAGATCGAATAGAGAAAGTGTCGCGACGCACTGTTCTAATATGATAAATCCGGTCGCACTACCAAGGTAGTCATGCACAAACCAATCACCTGAAGGGATAGAGGCCAACGAAACCGATGCAAAAAGTGACGCCAATAAAATTGTAGCCAAGCGAAAAATTACGGGGCGAACCGAGTGACGTTTAAAAATGCGCAAGCCCCAAATCAGAAAACAAAATGCAGGCACAAAAGCACCAAGCCCCAATGTTTGAAGCAAAACGTCGGACATATATGCCCCCGTTGTACCGCCAAAGTTTGATACGCTGCCGCCTGCATCTTCAGGCGCCGTATTCCAAGAAGGATCGCCACTGTTATAAGTCATCAATGATGCGAAAACAAAAAGCGCGACCGTAATAAAAGCAAGCGCAACAACATCAACAAGACGTCGTGCAATAAAGGCCTGTAATGAATCAGGTAAGAATGATGATTTTTTCTTTTTACGAGTTCGTTTTATTTTACGCGAGCGCGCCATAGGAATATACCCTTTTACACAGAGATCGATAATAGCCATTAATTGGCACAAGGATCGTGCCAAAAAGAATTATTGAAACAAGTATAACCTGTTTCCTAAGCGTAACTCAATATTACAATCAAACAGCAGCAGAAAAGTATCCCCTGCTATTTCATTATCTAGTCAAGAATTCCGAGAGGATCTTCTGTCACCAAATCACCAATTTGATCATAAACATTGGCATTTTCTTCCATTTGCTCACGAATTGGTTCGTTCTGTTCGGCCAGTGTTCTGAAAAAGCCAGCCGCATCTTTCAAAAGACGCCCTGCTAATTCTGCATGATCCGTACCCTCAAGATTGCCTTCAGGGTCGTTAACAATCAGATCACCCATTTGTTCAAATACAGTCGCATTCTCTGTCATTTGGTCTTTCAACGAATCGTTTTGACTGCCGAGGGTGCGAAAAAACGCGGCTGCGTCTACGAGAAGTTTACCGGTAAGTTCTGCATGCGTTGGCATTGGGTATTCCTTAGTTATTATATTAATTTACAAGGTATAACAGTAACATGTATACCTTATTGGAAAGCAAGCCTTAATTTAAAATAATTCATCACTATCGATGGCTTGTTGTTTTCTGAATGGGTGCGCCTTATACGTACCAAGCAGCTTCACATCCTTGGCAAAAAAACCAAGCTCCTCCAGAGCGCGCTGGAATGCGGGGCTTTCATGATGCCCTTCTATGTCACAATAAAAACGCGCGGCCTGAAATTGTTGATCCACATATGATTCCAGTTTGGTCATACTGAGGCCATTGGTCGCAAAACCGCCGAGTGCCTTATACAAAGATGCCGGAATATTCCGAACCTCGAATAAAAGACTGGTGATAATGTCTTCTTCGTCAATATCGGGGAAATGCGGCTCTGTGGACAAAATTAGGAACCGCGTCACATTATGCGCCTGATCTTCAATATCACGCTCCAGAATATCAAGGCCGTAAGTTTCTGCCGCAAGCTCAGAGGCTATCGCCGCATGCTCTGGATCTTTATTCAATGAAATTTCCTGCGCAGCGCCTGCCGTATCGGCATGCACGTGTGACTTCACCTCAAGCTTATTTAAAAACTTCCGGCATTGCGGAATAGCATGAACATGAGAATGCACATGCTTTATATTCTCTATCTTACTACCCGGTAGGCCGAGCAACATATGATTGATTGGTTGAAAATGTTCACCAATGATAAACAAATCCCCCTGCGGCATAAGATGATGAACATCCGCCACACGCCCTGCGATTGTATTATCAACCGGAATCATCGCCAGATCACTACGACCTTCTATAACTGCGTTAAAAGCCTGATCAAAAGAATCACACGGTAATGTCTCAAGGTCAGGAAAAACAGCGCGGCACGACATATCCGAATACGCGCCATGAGCGCCTTGAAAGGCAATTTTTTTATAGTGATCTGATGTCATGAATACTCCAAAAAATTTATATATATCGCATTATTAGACATTTTTTTGTTGAATGACCATACGCAACCTGTATATCTATGTCGACAAAAGGAAATGACGTGTTTATAAATAGATAGTCAACTCTTATGTTGAAATAATCAATGTATAGATCGCACGCCTTTTTTGGTTCAATTTAAAATAAAAAGCAGGTTGGGTTTTATGTCCAATTTTGAAAATAACAAAATATTCGCCGCCGTTTTGTCGGCTGGCATTGTATTCATGCTGACAGGCTTTGTTGCCAATCAGATTATGCACCCGCACGAGCTTGAAAAAGACGCCGTGGAAATTGAAGGTGCAAGCGCAGGCAATCACGGTGGCGCCATCGCCAAGCCACAAATACCTGACCCGATTATGGCCCTGATTGCATCGGCTGACGTTGAAAAAGGCGCTAAAATTTCTAAGGCGTGTGCGGCCTGTCACAGTTTTGACAAAGGTGGCGCAACCAAACAAGGACCAAACCTTTGGGGCATTGTGAACACACCTAAGGCCGCCAAGGCCGGCTTTGCTTATTCCGATGCCCTTCTCGCAAAAGGTGGAGAATGGGATTATAACGCGCTTAATAACTTCCTTTGGAAGCCTAAAAAATACGTCACTGGCACAAAGATGAACTTTGTTGGCCTGAAAAAACCTGCTGACCGCGCCGCAATGATTGCATGGCTCAGACAGCAAGCCGATTCACAAGCTGTATTACCGACAGATGCAGAAATCGCCGCAGAAGAAGCCGCCTTTGCACCACCTGAAGAAGAGCACGCTGAAGATGGTGGTGAGCATGGCACAGATAAAGGTGAATCCGTCGAAGACATTACACCACACGCTGGTGATGTGGCCGAAGACGCTACAATTCAAAACGATGAAGCACCAAAAACAGATGCCGTACACGGGCTTGAAGAAATGAAAGAACAGGTGGAAGACAAGCTTGAAGATCATTCAGCGGGAGCGCATTAACAGGCGCACTCCTTAAGCTTTTTTATCCCAACCGCCAGATTCGTTTTGCTGCCAGTACGTCACATCAAATTCTTTTTCTTTATAAGCTTTCCAGCGTGTGCGCGCTTGCGCGACCGCTTCGGGGTCATGGCCACTAAATATTTCACAGCAAAGCGTAAAGTCACCATGCATCTCTGATTGCGCACCCTGTCCGACAATAAGCACATCGGCCTTATTGGGGTTTTCATCCTCTGCCGTCAGCCATACGGGCTGCGTCTCTTTACTCCCTGATTTGGCCGAGCCATGAGGTAAGAAGCTGCTTGGACTATACGTCCATAAATGCCCGTCCATATCCTCCACCTCTGCGGCATCCCTTAACTTCACGACAATATGATGACCACGCTCTAATGCCTTAGAGAGTAAAGCGGGAAGCGCCTGCTTTTGGTTTTGGCTTTGCAAATGATAGAAACGCACTTCTGTCATGATGTCTCACCCTCTTGATTTTCATTTTGCGTATCAAAATAAAGATGATCGCAACCTTGATAATCTTCAACGCTGTAGGTGTCATGTAAAATATGCTTTATATAGCTTTCATTGGCGGGAATTTTCCCATGACCGCCTGGTATATCGAGCATATATTTCGGCAAACATAACCCAGACACACGCCCTTGCAAATCTTTCATGATTTCTTGCCCGCGTTCCAATGACACGCGGAAATGGCTCGTCCCCTTGGCGCGGTCCAGATGGTGCAAATAATACGGCTTAACATGAATGGAAATCAGCTTTCTGAATAAATCTTCCAATGTTTTGGCATTATCATTCACATCTTTTAACAAAACCGATTGCGCATAAAGTGAGCAATCAGTGCGGCGTAATTTCAAAATTGTAGCCTCTACCTCTGGGGTAATTTCATCCCTGTGGTTAACATGTGCAACGATATGTATAGCCTTGCCCGAGCTTTTCAAAACGGATAAAAGCGTATTGTCTATTTTGGATGGGTCCGCGATAGGCACACGCGTGTGAATCCGCAGAGATTGAACATGATCAATATCATTGATGGCATGAATAACTTGTTCCAAACGGCGCGGGGATAACACGAGCGGATCACCGCCCGTTAAAATGACTTCCCAGATTTCATTATGCGCCTTGATGTAATCAATAGCGACATCAAAATCGTTCTGCGTCAGGTGATCTGCCCCTGCGCCAATCATATCGCGACGGAAACAATAACGGCAATAAACCGCGCAAACATTCGTAACTTTGAATAAAGCGCGATCAGGATAACGGTGAACTATCCCATTAACGGGGCTGTAAATATCATCACCAATCGGATCATATTCTTCATCCGGCATCACCGTTAATTCTTCACGGCTCGGGATATATTGCCGTGCAATCGGATCGCTGCTCGAAGATCGATTTTTCAATAAGGCTGCGATATGGCTACTCACACCAATATCGTATAATCCTTCGAGTTTTTCGAAATCAGAAATATCACCATCAAACAACAAACCGTGCGCAAGTAAATCAGACACGCTGCGTAAGCGCGTTGATGTTTGCGCGTTGGGTTTTTGTTTTGATGAAACACAAGCCGTCATGATGATGTTCAGGACTGCTCATAATTCTGCGACACAAGGCGATCTAACAAACGCACGCCAAAGCCTGTTCCATATTTGGGTACAGTGTCTCGGTCTGTTTTGATCCACGCCGTACCGGCAATATCCATATGCGCCCAAGGCATATCATCTTCAATAAAGTGCCAAAGGAAACCCGCGGCCGTACATGAACCCGCCCAGCGACCTGATTTTGCCATGTTTTGCGTGTCAGAGATGGTGCCCTCCATATCCTTTTTCCAGACCTCATCCAGCGGCATACGCCATAATTTCTCATCCGTGTCTTTACCTGCATGATCCATTTGCTCCCACAAAGCATCATCGGTGACGAACGTTCCGCAATATTCATGTCCCAAAGAAACCAACATCGCACCTGTCAGTGTCGCCAAATCAATGATCATCGATGGCTTGTAAACATCCTGAACGTAGGACAACGCATCGGCGAGCACCAAACGCCCTTCCGCATCGGTGTTTAGAACCTCAATGGTTTTACCGGAATAAGACGTGATGATATCCGCAGGACGATACGCACGCGCGGATGGCATATTTTCAACCAACCCAACGATGCCAATCACATTGACCTTGGCTTTACGCTTTGCCAAGGCCTTCATAAGACCGACCACCGTTGCTGATCCGCCCATGTCCATTTTCATATCTTCCATGCCCGCACCGGGTTTCAGGGAGATACCGCCCGTATCAAACGTCACACCCTTCCCAACGAAGGCAAGCGGTGCATCAGTGGAGCTTTTATCCCCTTTCCAACGCATAATCACCATGCGCGGCGGATTTTCAGATCCCTGCCCGACCGCAAGCAACGCGCCCATGCCGAG
>CAXHFH010000109.1:0-7107 GCA_964015995.1 uncultured Alphaproteobacteria bacterium | reverse complement strand
CAATATGAAAGTCTTGCGCTGCCGCTTGCCGTGATCTTGATCGTGCCAATGGGTATTTTATCCGCGATTATCGGCATTTACTTAACGGGCGGTGATAACAACATTTTCACTCAGATCAGTCTGTTTGTGCTCGCCGGATTGGCCTGTAAAAACGCGATTTTGATTGTTGAGTTTGCGCGCGATCTGGAGAATCATGGACGATCAGTGATTGAGGCGGCGGTCGAGGCATCGCGTTTGCGCTTACGTCCGATTTTGATGACATCATTTGCCTTTATCATGGGTGTTATGCCACTGGCATTCAGTCATGGTGCGGGTGCGGAAATGCGCCAAGCTATCGGTATTTCTGTTTTCTCGGGTATGCTTGGTGTAACATTCTTCGGCCTGATCTTTACGCCTGTTTTCTATGTCGCACTTCGGAATTTGGAGATAAAGCTGACAGGTAATAAAAAACCGAAAGTAACGGAATAAATTTATGAAAAAACTGCTTATCATTCCATTGTCGTTATTCTTGAGCGGTTGTCTTGGCAACGGGATGGATCTGCGTGCGCCTGATCAGCCGAAAGATTGGAGCGTTAAGCAAAGCGCATTGTCACAGAATATTGATGCGAAAGACCTTCATCAGTGGTGGAATAAGTTTAATGACCCCGCGCTATCTAATCTTGTGACATTATCACTCGCACATAGTCCGGACCGTTTGATGGCCGAAGCCAGAATATTGGAATCGCGCGGATTACGCCGCACAAGCAGGTCATTTTTATTTCCGCAAATCGGTGCGTCCAGCTCTACGGGGCGTGAGAATACCGAAATTAGCGGCACATCAGCGGACTCGTTTTACGATGCACAGTTTGATGCCTCTTTCGAGCTTGATATCTTCGGTCAAAACCGCAAAACCGCGAGCGCGGCTGATGCCACCGTGAAGGCCGCCGAGGCGCAATATAATGATGCAACTCTAACATTGATCGCCGAAGTGACGCGCAGTTATATTGACTATCGCGCCGCGCAAAATCAGGTTCGTATTGCGAATAAAAACCTAAAATCACAAGAGCGTACGCTTGATTTGATCCGCGATCTTAATCGCCTGGGCTCTGCGCCCAGATTGGATGTAGAGCGCGCGATTAATCTGGTCAGTACAACGCGTGCATCCGTACATGGGTTTGAACAGCAAAAGGAAAATGCTCGTTTGCGTTTGAGCGTTCTGACAGGTGCGTTGCCCGCCATTGTGCAATCACATTTGGTCAGTGATGCGGAAATTCCGGGCGCCGATGTAGAACCTGTTTTAATGGCACCTGCACAGGTTTTGGCTTTGCGTCCTGATATATTGGCAGCCTCGGCGACATTGGCTGCGAACACATCCTTGAGCGAAGCTGCGACCGCAGAATTATTTCCGTCTTTTACAATTAGCGGTTTTTACGGTATCGCGGACAGCGCGTTGTTGAACGCGGCGAATCCGTGGAATGTTGGTCTTGGTGCGGCGGTGTCCTTACTGGATTTTGGTCGCATAGAAGGGCGTATTGATGCTGCACGCGCGCGTGAGAAAATCGCCTATGAGCAATATAGAAAAACCATTTTGGTTGCTGTTCAAGATGTGGAATCAGCCATCAGTGATTATGCGCATATTGAAGAGCAAACCGTATCGTTGGTGCGTGCCTATAAAAGCGCGGAAAAAGCATTAGAACTCTCGCAGGCTCTGTTCAAAGAAGGTGAGGTTTCATTCCTTGACGTACTGGACGTACAGCGCAACGCGAATGCCGCGGAATCTGCTGTTATATCGGCAAAAGCCGCCAAAGCGGAAAGCCTAACGCGTATGTTTAAATCTCTCGGAGTTTATTAGGGGCGATATAAGCGGTAGAGAAAAATTTTCGGTGCGTTATAATCACGCATCATGAGCGAAAAAACACGCACGAAGAAATCTATCGGAACGAAGTTCATCAAATTTTTGCTGTTTGTGACGTATACACTCGGTATCGTCCTAATCATTCTGGTGTTATCGCCATGGAAATCATGGACGGGTGGCTATCTGGAACAAACTTTGTCACAGCAAGGGTTGGATAATCCTAAGTTGACGATTGATCAAATAACCTCAACGACTCTTTCTTTGCGTGATATTTCTGCGGGCGGGTACGCCCTGAACATCAAAAATCTCGAAGCTTACTTCACGCCTGAAATGCTGCAGGCGGGGCGAGTGCGCGATGTTTTGCTTGATGGGGTGCAACTGTCCGCCATACAGACGGATGAGGGGTGGCAGATTGATGGCTTGAATTTTAAGCCGCGGCAAGGCGATGCAGAGGGGGCAGCGATTCCTTTGACCCGTGAGGCACTTGATCAACTGCCGTTTGAGACAGTGATTGTTACCAACAGCCATGCCGATATAAGTGGTGCAGGCTGGTCGATGGGGGTGCCGTTTTCGGTAACGATGCATAAGGGTATTGAGGCCGCGGCGCAAAATATCAATTTCAAATACGGTAAAACAGCCATTGATGTCGGTGATTTTAACCTAAGCGCAGTTTTAAGTGATGATGATCGTGGTTGGTCAGGGACGTGGAGTATTAAAAACCTATCCGTGCCCGCGATCACCGTCATGGATACGCAAGGGGATTTTAGCTTCAATGGGGAGGTGCTGTCTATCACTGGTGATGCCAAGGCCACTGATACGAGCAAAGCCAAAGGGAGCTTCACATTTACCTATCCCTTAAGCAACCCTGAGGATGCCAAACTGGTATTGCGTAAGGTTTCCATGCCGTGGGGTGGTGGTACAATTTCATCGAATATAATCAATATTCTGGTTTTTTCGAAGGGAAAGGTAACCCTGCCCGTATATATATCAAAGGTATCGGTGAATGAATTGATGAAGCTAATGACCGGAGAATATGTGAGTGCGACAGGAACACTTTCAGGCAGTCTGCCTGTTATTGTTGCACGTGATGGCACGGTGTCCCTCGGCTCTGGTGAGTTGAAGACAAATCAAAAGGGACGCTTATCTATGCCGTCGGATGTTATTCCCGGGCAGGGTAAGGAAATTGATATGACTCGCGATATCCTTCGTAATTTTCAATATGAAGACTTAAAGGTTGGCGTCACACAGGAAGGTGCAGATAACATATCCGTTCTTCTCGCATTGAAGGGGAATAATCCGGATATGTATAATGGCCGCGCAGTGCATTTGAATGTGCGTTTGGGCGGGGATGTTCTGGACTTCATCCGCAGTAATGTTATGATGATGACGCAGCCGGAAACGCTATTTAATCAGGAGCAGCAATGAGACAGTTATTTATCCTCCCCCTAATCGTTTGCGTATGCGCAGGATGTACCCCGACAGTCAAGGTCGAGGCACCCGAAAAGCCGATTGAAATTAACTTAAACGTGAATATCGAACATCGCGTTAAGGTTGAAATTGATCGTGACGTGAAACAGGCAATCTCTGAAAATAAGGATATTTTCTAATGACACATCTCAAGAATATCAGCGTTTTAACACTCATCTTTATGGTTGGTATGGTTTTCTCTACGGCCGCTTTCGCAATGGATTTACAAGCCGCGCGTGATGCCGGCGTTGTTGGTGAAAGGCTTGATGGCTATATCGGTATTATCAAGATGTCCGCAAAGGCCAGGGGGCTTATGCAAGAGGTGAATGGTAAACGCCTGATTGAATATAAGCGTATTTCGAAAGAAAATAATCAGCCCGTTGATGTTGTCGCCAAGATTGCCGCAAAGCAAATTATCGCTGGGTTATCAAAGGGGCATTACTATCAGGCCGCTGATGGTTCATGGCAACAGAAATAGCCATCACTTAAATACCCGCCAATTCGTTTCTTTTATGGAAAGATATTGCCAATTTCGCGACTATCGTGATATTTTGGTTCTATAAGAAAATTTGCGGGATACAAAGTAAATGAAACAAAATACAACGGGTTCTTTTTCAAGTGCTGGCGGCGATTCAATGTCGATCAAGCAAGCCATTGAAACTTATGAATTATTAGCACCTCAAAAACGCACCCTAGATGATATTGGGCGCGGTAAATTTCAAGAATCAGTTGATATTCTGATGCCGGAACAAAAATTCATTGTTCTGTCCACTGATCCCGAATATGCAGGCATTCATGATCGTTTATTCGATGCCGTCCATAAACCCAAAGACCCTAGCGATTTAATGGGGCGATTAGGTGATTATGGTACCAACAAAGTCGCGATGGCGATGGCGATACAAGATGAAGAAGGCGACTGGTTCCCGACAGCCGTTGTTTACACATATTGGTCAGATAAGGCCGATTTACCAACACATATTCGCCCGATTTTGCAAGAGCCGATCATGGAATTACAGGGTGATCCAAAGGTGATTGTACCATATACGATTTCGTCTAATTTTCCGAAGGCAGGTGGTGATTTGATCACACAGATGCATGGTCATATATACGGTGAACTTGGTTTGAATGAAGCCGTTTTGGCGACCTTATCGCCGATGCGTGCAGGCAGACGAGGCTTTGCAACATGGATGCAAGAACATGATATTAAGGCCGATGGTGATGTGAAGACGATGCTTCCGCATGCCTTTGATTACTTGATGCCCATTCAGATGACAGGCGATGGCGGTTATACAACCAATGATGCCGTGCAGTCTTTCCATATGGCGGGTAAGGGCGCGATGCTCGGCGCGATCCGTCAGGGTAATGAAGACAGTCCGCGCGATATGGAGCTTGCCCATGGTTTCATGGCGAATTATGTTTATTTGCCCAGTTCAGAGTTAATGGAAATGAACAAGCAACGTTTTCGTGAAGAGGGGCTGGTCACAGTGACCCCTGAATTTGCCGAACAAGTGCCCGAACAATATCAAGACCGCCTGTATATTGAGTCTGGAGAAATAGATGATCCAAGATTTGATCGTGATATGGATGATGATTTCGACGGGCAGGGGCTCACCCTATAGATTAGGCGTGCATCTTATTTCTGCAGCACAAGCGTTGTCCATTCCCCGATATCATACCGTTTTTTGAATGTTAAACCTTCACCCTCATAGGCCGCAGCAACAAGGTCTGCCTGCGCGTTGAGCATGCCGGACAGCACGCAATAGCCGTTATCATCCAGAACATCGACCAAAGAAGGTGCCATTTCAATCACAGGGCCAGCCAAAATGTTGGCTAAAATAAGCTCATAAGGTTTTTGTTTACCGACTAACGGCGTGTTGAACCCGTCGCCGCACGCGGTTAGTAATGTGGTTTTGCCCAGCTTGACGCCATTCATTTCTGCGTGACGATCTGTAACGCGCACACTCTCTGCGTCATTATCAACCGCAAGGATTGGGCTTTTCCAGAGTTTCCACGCAGCCAAAGCGAGAATGCCCGAGCCAGTACCCATATCCAGAATATTCCACGGGCATGCGCCTTTGCCTTTTAAATCCAACATCGCCAGCATGCAACCTTTGGTGGTTTCATGTTCTCCCGATCCGAAGGCGGTTGCAGCATCAACTTGCAGGCCGATCTGCCCATCCGGCACATCGTCGTCATAATGACTGCCGTGAATGAAAAAGGGCCCGATTGAGAAAGGCTTGAAGTCCTCATAGACCTTTTCAAGCCAATTGATATCAGGCGTTTTTTCGATTGTGATACGATCACCGTCAAACTCACCGGCGGGAATGTCGTATGCTGCGGCCTGAAGGGCAAGGCGACTGATAACGACATCAATGTCAGGGACATCACCATCCCCTGTAATCCATTCTAAAATCCACGGCGTGTTATGTTTACGCCCCTCACGCACAGCGGAACTGGAGAGCGCGATGTCGATTAGACCTTCGGCCAGTGTGAGCGCTTGGTCGTTGGTGAGGTCGGTATCAAGTTTGAGGCGAATTGTGTGCACGGGGTCAAAGTTTTTGTGAGGTTAAAAAAAGGGGCGTTTTGCGCGCCCCTTATCAATGATTAATCGTCATCTTCGTCTAACAACGTATCGTCATCATCGCCGAGGTCGGCATCAATGTCGTCATCCAGATCGGGGATGTCTTTTAGATCATCATCGTCATCCAGATTTGCGGCGGCGTCATCATCATCGTCGATTGATTTATCGTCGACATCATCAAGGCTTACAACCTCGACGCCATCGTCTTCTTCTTCCAACTCATCTTCGTCGTCATCTTGTTCTGCTGCTTTTTCCTTAAGCTTCGCTTCAGTGGCGGCAGCTTCTTTTGCCAATTCTTCTTTTTTATCAGCGGCGGTTGTTCTTCCGCGGCGGCTTTTAACTTTCACTTCTCCTGTGAATTCTTCCCCGCATGACGGGCAAGCAATCGGGCGTTTATTCATGTCGTAAAACCGTACGCCGCAGCCTGTACAAATTCTTTTTAATCCCATTGGATCGGTTGCTTTTGCTGTGCTCACTTTTATTTTTCTCCTTAACACTAATGAATCGCTCTACCAGATGTTTGAAGTGCCTTATTTTCACGCAGCTGTCAAATTATAATTCGATTGGAAAGAATATAGACCCGATCTTCGTAACATAGTACCATAGAAGAATAGGCCTTCTTATTGATCAGGAAAAAGGATTCATCATGGAAAAATCAGTTGTCATATGTGGTTTCAAACGCTCGCCAATGCATTTTGCGAATAAGGGTGAACTCGCAAAGGTTCGTCCTGATGATATGGCGGCGGAAGTTGTGAAGGCTCTGGTTGCCAGTACAGGCGTTGAAGTCGAGGATATCGAAGATTTGATTATGGGGTGTGCATTCCCTGAGGCCGAGCAAGGCTTTAACATTGCGCGCCTTGTGGTGAACCATGCGAACCTGCCTATTTCGGTGGCTGGCGCAACAGTGAACAGATTTTGCGGATCATCCATGACCGCCATTCACATTGCGGCCGGTATGATCCAGTTAGATGCAGGCGAGGTGTTTATCTCCGCAGGTGTTGAGAGTATGAGCCGTATCCCGATGGGTGGCTTTAACCCAATGCCCAACCCCGCGATTTACGCGGATTACCCGCAGGCCTATATCGGTATGGGGGAAACGGCAGAAAATCTGGCTAAGAAGTACGAGATCACACGCGATCAACAAGAAGAATTTGCGGTGAACTCACATAAAAATGCCGCAGCAGCAGCAGCAGGCGGTAAATTTGATGATGAAATGGTGCCCATC
>CAXHFH010000108.1:0-7163 GCA_964015995.1 uncultured Alphaproteobacteria bacterium | reverse complement strand
GGATACGGCGGGTATGGTGATATCTTCGCAATCCGGTTTAGCCAACGCGCAGGTCTTTAACCCGTCACTGGCGGCGCAAGGCTCTATCATAGGTGCGTTTTTATCCATGACAGGCGCTGTGATTTTGTTCGCGACCAATATGCACCATTTATTGATTATGGGTGTGATGGAGAGTTATCAGATGTTCCCGCTGGGTAGTGTGCCTGATTCAGGATCAATGGCGGAGCTAATTACTAAGGCCGTAGCTGCGAGCTTTATTTTGGGCGTAAAACTCGCGATTCCGTTCGTTGTCATCACATTGTTGATTTATGTCGGTATGGGCGTTCTAACGCGTTTGATGCCACAGGTTCAGGTGTTCCTTGTTGTTTTGCCGCTTCAGATTTTGATGGCGATTGTGCTGCTTTCGCTTGTGGCGGCGGCGTTGTTCCATCAATGGCTGACGGAGTTTGAATCCGCGATGTTCTTTTTCTTTTCCAACGGCGCTTCGCCAATTTAACCATTTATAGGGTATAGTTGATCGTATGGCAGAAAACGACCAGACAGACGATTCCCAGAAAACCGAAGACCCCACCCCCAAAAAGCTGGAGGAGGCACGAAAGCGCGGGCAAGTGGCGCTGTCGCGTGAGGTGAATAATTGGATAATGTTGTGTGCGGCGACTATTCTTATCGTAGCGCTCGCCGGTACGATGTTGACCGAATTAAAAGACATGATGGGTGTGTATATCGAGCATGCACATGACCTCCCCAAAGAATCCGGCGGTATTGGCGAGGTTTTGGGTAGTCTATTGAAAAAGACATTGATGATCTTGATGCTGCCGTTTTTGCTTTTGGTTGCGGCGGCGTTTTTTGGCCCGTTCCTGCAAGTCGGCCCTTTATTTGCGCCCGAAGTCATCAAGCCGGACTTCAGTAAAATATCAATTATTAAAGGCTTTGGGCGCTTGTTTTCAATGCGCTCCATCGTTGAATTTGTGAAAGGCATCATGAAGATTTCGATCATCGGCGTTGTCGCCACGATCATCATCTATCCGTATTTCGATAAATTGGAACATATGATTGATATGCCCGTGCCGATGGTGATGGAGGAATTGCGGTTTCTTACAATCCGCATGATGGTTGGTATATTGATTATTCTGGCGGTGATTGCCGGACTGGATCTGATCTATCAGCGTTTTGAATATAACAAGAAAATGCGGATGAGCCGCCAAGAAATCAAAGACGAATACAAACAATCAGAAGGTGACCCGCATGTGAAGGCGAAGTTGCGCCAATTGCGGACAGAGCGCGCGCGTCAACGTATGATGCAGGCTGTGCCCGATGCAGATGTGGTTATCACAAACCCGACCCACTATTCGATTGCATTGAAATATAATCCCGATGAATCGCCAGCCCCCATTGTGATTGCCAAGGGGCTGGATGAGGTTGCATTGCGTATTCGTGAGATCGCCAAGGAAAATGATATTGTCCTGTATGAGAACAAGCCGCTCGCCCGCGCGCTCTATGATGTTGTGGAGATAGACGAGATTATCCCGACGGAGCATTTCAAGGCCGTGGCGGAGATTATTTCTTATGTTTTCAAATTAAAAGGTAAATTAAACTAACTGTTGTTATTCAGTTTTGTCGAATTCAGAAAGCTCTTTAAGTTCTTTGCGTAAACCTGCCTTACGAATGCGTTTTTTCAGTTGGCGTTCTTCTTTGTCACCACCGCGACGCATGGCAAGGACCGACAAAACAGGCGGAATAAGGAACAGCAGCGCGATGTTTTTTTCTTCGCCATAGGTGTTGCTAAAGATCAATACCAACACCACGATTGCGATGATATTCGCGATAAGCGCAAGCATGTGAATGATGCAGCCTTTATTCAAACATTTTTTCATTATGAAGCCTTTATTTTCCTGTTTGCCCCAATCGGCACGATGATGTAGCTTAACGTATATTGAGGGATTTTAAAATAAGAGGAATTATCTATGCGCCGTTTCATTCGCTCTTCGTGTTTGGTTGTACTGTTTTCTATGCCTGTTTTGTCGATGCCGGCATGGGCGGAGGATGTGGAAACGGATAGCAAAATTACGGCGGCAACGGTTTATAATGACCGCGCAACATTAACACGCAGCGCAAAAGTTGAAATTCCGGCGGGCGCACATAATTTGGTTTTTACAGGCTTGCCGCTTAATATGTTCACGGATTCCCTGCGTGTAGAGGGAAGCTCTGTCGCGAATGTCACTTTCGGTGCGTTGTCTCATAAACGTGAATCTTCGGCAGATTACGTTGTGCCACGTGAAAAGGCATTAAATGCACAGTTGGTGCAGTTGCAAGACACGAATAAAATCTATCAAGCCGAGAGAAGTGCCCTGCGTACGGCAAAGACGTTCTTAGAAAACTTAGGAAAACAGGCGGTTCTTCGTGAGAGTGAAGAAATTGCCAAAATGGAGTTAAATCCTGATACATGGGGCGCGGCAGCAGATAGCCTGTCGGCGAAAATGTCGGAAAATCTGAAAAATGATCTGGCCTTGGGGATTAAAATCCGCGAGGTGAATGAGCGAATTCAAAAGGTGCAAAATGATTTGCGTCAGTTGCGCACAGGGCAAAAACAAACCTACAGCGTGACCATTCCTTTTGAATCCGACAAGCCATCGACATTGAACGTGGAGCTTAGTTATCAGATTTCGGGTGTCAGTTGGCAGCCCATTTATGATGCACGCCTTGATGTAAAGAAAAAGACATTAGAATTGGTTCAGTATGGCTCTGTGTGGCAACGCACAGGCGAGGATTGGGAAGATGTTGAATTGACCCTGTCCACCGCGCAACCAAGTCGCGGCGCGGGATTGCGTGATCTTTATTCACAGTGGTTGTCGATTTACTCTAGGTCGCGTGCAGAAACAATGGGTATTGTGCCAGGTGGCGCACGTGTCACATCTGTTCCAAGTACTAGTGAAGAGGTTTCTCCTGCTTATACAGGAGCGGTAGAGCAAAGTTATGAGGCTGATATGGCGGTAGCTGTGTCCGCACCCGTTGCAAAAAAAGCATCATTCCAAGCGGCGCAAATCAACACTGAGGGGTTCGTTGGTGAATATAAAATCACCGGCCCTGCCACCGTGAAATCAGACGGCACAAAGGCAAAATTACTGGTTGGTGGGTTTGAAACCGAAACCGCACTTCAGGTGCAAATCAAGCCGCAGATCAGCACGGATGCTTATCTGGTTGTAAAAACCAAATTACTAGGCGATGCGCCCGTCTTGCCGGGGCAGGTTAGCTTGTTCCGTGATGGGGCGTATATCGGGCAGAGCCACATGAAAATGCTGCGTCCTGATGATGCGACGGAACTTGCCTTTGGTATTGATGATAATGTCACGGTGAAACGTAATATTCTGAAAGACGAGCGCAGCGAAGCGGGTATCATCACAAAAGACAGTGTCATCGAAAAACATTTCGTGACCGAAATTCAGAACTTGCATAAAGACGATATTCAAATCGCCGTGTTGGAAACCATCCCCGCATCAAGGGATGAGCGTATCCGCATTGAAATACTGGCGGATAAAACCACCGCCGGTTATGAAACTGATCTGAAAAACGTCAAGGGCGTGACGCGCTGGATGGGGACATTAACACCCAAGCAGAAAACTGCGATTAACCTTGGTTGGAAAGTCAGCTGGCCGAAGGGGCAGAACATTTCCGGCCTGTAAAGTTTTCCAGTTTTTGATCCCAAAAATGTGTATACTGACAGGAACCTATCCTCTTGCCCTGCCTAGCAGGGTGTGACATGATTCTTGAGCTATGAACACCGACCATTCAGAATTTATCAAACGCCACAGTAGAAAAGAAACCCGCCATTTGTCGGGCAGTCGTCGGCAGATCAGTGCTGCTATAATTATATCTATTTTTGCGCTTTATTTTGTGCTGATGCTGTTTGTTGTGCATATGGCGCGCGTTGATCAAACCACCATCGTTATTTCCATGACTGTATTTGTTATGGCGACATTGGTGGCGTTCGTGGCACGGCGGGCGCAATTTCTGCAGGCCGAACAGGAAAAGGAGCTCATCCTTCTAAGAGAAGTTGTGGAGAGCAGTCACGGCGGGCAACTCATTACCGATAGTGCGGATAAAACTCTTTATTATAATGAGAAATTCATAGAGCAATGCCCATCTGGTGAGGATGTGAGTTACCACGCGCTTGTTGAGATGTTTTCGGGCAATGAAGAGGTGGAATCATTGTTCGAAGGGCTCATTGAGCAAGCTGATCGAGGCCTTAGCGATTCCATAGAGCTCTATTGTGATGAGCGTGACTATGAAGGGTGGTATTTAGTTACCGCGAAGGCCGTGGCGGGGCATCCGGGTTTTATTCAATGGCGGTTGGATAATGTCACAGATCAATATACAGCAGATCGCGCCGAGCAAGAGGAGCGTGAGAAGCTCATTGATTTTACGGATAACGCACCCGTTGGGTTTTTCTCCGTTGATGAAGGCGGGCGGTTTGTATTTGCGAATGCAACGTTTGCGCGTTGGCTCGGTATTGATCTCAATCAATTATTATCTCAAGAATCACTCCATACGTTTTTATTAAACCCGCCCGATGATGCCAATCCTTACGACTTGATTGCGGGTGATAAAGATAAACAGCTCGTTGAGGTTGAGATGAAGGGCGCAGCGGGGCAGGTTTTTCTGGCATCAATAAACCAAAGTATCATGAAGAATAATGATGGCACAGTGCGTACGCGCGCTGTTGTGCATGATCTGACATCTGAGCGCGAGATGCGCCGCGCATTGAAGGCATCGGAAGACCGCTTTGAACGCTTTTATGATGAGGCACCACTTGGGATTGTTCTGGTCAATGATGAAGGCTTGGTTGAAGATTGTAACAGCCAGTTTGCGCGCATGATTGGCCGTGATATGGCAAAAATAGAAGGCAAAAAGTTAGAGCTTTTGATCACTGATGACGATAAAGGCGATGTGCTGTCTGCATTAGAGCAAATGCGAGAAGGGCAACCAATGGCCGAGGCTATGGAGATCGCCTTGAAAGGTACGGGGGATCAAAACGTGACAGCGCAACTTCATGCGCGGCGCTTTACCGAGGGGGGCAGCACGGTTCTCCATTTCATTGATGTGACAGAGAAAAAATCATTGGAGCAGCAATTCGTACAATCCCAGAAAATGCAAGCGGTCGGGCAGCTGGCGGGCGGTATCGCCCATGACTTTAACAACCTTCTCACCGCGATTATCGGTTTTTGTGATTTGCTTCTTCTAAGGCATAAGCCGGGTGATCCGTCCTTTGGTGATATAATGCAGATCAAGCAGAACTCTAACCGTGCCGCCAATCTGGTACGGCAGTTGCTTGCCTTCTCGCGTCAACAAACATTGCGCCAACGCGTTCATGATATGACGGATATTCTGACGGAGCTATCGCATTTACTCCGCCGTTTAATCGGCGCCACGATAGAGCTTGAGATGACACATGGCAGTGATCTTGGCCTTATTAAGGTTGATGAAGGCCAGATGGAGCAGGTGCTGATCAACTTGGCGGTGAATGCGCGTGACGCGATGGATGGGCAGGGCAAGCTCACCATCACTACTGAGAATTTCACCAATAAAAAAGCCAAAGACGTAATGCAGGAAGAAATGCCCCCCGGCGATTGGGTGTTGACCAAAGTCACGGATACCGGAAGCGGGATTTCGAAGAAAAACCTTAGCCGTATTTTAGAGCCGTTCTTTACCACCAAGGATGTTGGTGAGGGGACAGGCTTAGGTCTTGCGACAGTCTACGGTATTATCCGCCAAAGTGGTGGTTTTCTTGATATACAAAGTAAGGTCGGTAAGGGCACGACGTTCTTGATTTATCTGCCGCGTGCCACTGAAGAAGATGCACACGCTGATGAAAATGAGGTGGTGTCAGAGGAAAAGGCTGCAACTAAGGATTTGACTGGTACAGAGTGTATTTTGCTGGTTGAGGATGAGGCCGCTGTGCGAACATTCTCGCAACGGGCACTTGTGAATAAGGGGTATGAGGTTCTCTGTGCGGAAAATGGCGAATCTGCGCTTGCTCTTTATGAAAAGGAAGATGCTGATAAAATTGATTTACTGATTACTGATGTGGTCATGCCTGGTGTTGACGGGCCGACATTGGCGCAACGTATCAGACAGCATAGCCCCGACCTGAAGATTATTTTTATGTCAGGTTACACAGAAGATAAGCTTAAAGATTATATGGGGGATAACACGTATTTCTTGCCGAAACCCTTTACGCTCAAAGGGCTCGCGGCGAAAGTGAAAGAGGTGTTGGAAGAATAGCCTGTTCTTTTTTTGTTCTTTTTTGTTGACATGGGAATAAAACAGGAACATCTTGGTGTGCATAAGGGAATCGTTTTACCCCTAACCATTTGCACATCCGCAGTAACTATGCGACAAGGGAGAAGAGCTATGAGCGTGACAAAGCTACGTCAAAACACACAGAGTAAGGATACTGATATGACCCAAAATGCCTCCGAAAAGCAAAAAGCATTAGATGCTGCATTATCACAGATTGAGCGTGCGTTTGGTAAGGGCTCTATCATGAAGCTGAATGACGGACAGAAGATTGAGGTTGAAACCGTTTCAACCGGATCGCTCGGTCTTGATATCGGTCTTGGTATAGGTGGTTTGCCACGTGGTCGTATCATTGAAGTGTACGGGCCGGAAAGCTCAGGTAAAACAACATTGGCACTGCATGTAATTGCTGAGGCTCAAAAAATGGGCGGTACATGTGCCATCGTTGATGCGGAGCACGCTCTTGATCCGGGGTATGCAAAAAAGCTTGGTGTGGATGTTGATAATCTTTTGATCTCACAGCCTGATGCGGGAGAGCAAGCCCTTGAAATTACTGATACATTGGTGCGTTCTGGTGCACTGGATGTATTGGTTGTTGATTCTGTAGCTGCGCTCGTGCCACGTGCAGAGCTTGAAGGCGACATGGGCGATAGTCATATGGGACTGCAGGCGCGCTTGATGTCTCAGGCGTTGCGTAAACTTACTGGCTCTATTTCTCGTTCACGTACGATTGTGATCTTTATTAACCAAATTCGTATGAAAATCGGTGTGATGTTTGGCTCACCCGAAACGACAACAGGTGGTAATGCCTTGAAATTCTATTCCTCTGTACGTCTTGATATTCGCCGTATCGGTGCGATCAAAAACAA
>CAXHFH010000107.1:0-7191 GCA_964015995.1 uncultured Alphaproteobacteria bacterium | reverse complement strand
TGCCGCATGAAGATCATTGGCAAAGCGAAGCCGCAAACGGCCTGATGGGGCAGTTGTACGAATCTCAAGCTGGTATGACGATGCGTATTTTACGTGATGTGAACGGCAAGGGTAAGAAGGCGCCAAAGGGCTCTTCTCTGGTTGATCTTTGGGTCGAAAAGCATGGCAGTCACTTTAAGCAGCTTGATACGCTCTTCGTTGATTTGAAACGCGCCGGCACAGTTGATTTGCCGATGCTGACTGTCGCGGAGCAAAGATTACGCAGTTTGTATAGTAATTAGATGATAGCCAAACAACTCTGCCGAAGCGTTAACACAATTGAACGCGCACAAGCGATTTATGTTTCGAGATCAGATGCAGAAAAATTTATTGAGTTATGCGAAGCTAGTGGAGTAGGTATATTGGGATATGATGGGATTTATTGTAAAGAAGGTTCCACAGAGTCTCCCATAAGCTTAATTGTTGATCTCTCTGATTTAAAGAAAGAGCTTTCTTCTTCTGATTTCGTAAGGGAGAGTTGCGCTCGTTCAATGCGTTTTTTGTCTGAATTTCCTGAGGATGACGACTTATACATTGATTTTGTGCTGGATGATTAAAATTAGAATCTACATTCAAAGGCACTTCACCAACAAGCCAATAAAATCAGCAGCCCTGCATTACGGTTTGATTTGAAACGCGTCGGCACAGTTGATTTGCCGATGTTGACCGTCGCGGAGCAACGCTTGCGGAGTTTGTATAGTAATTAGCATGCTGTTTTTAATAGGAAATTAGCTTCTGTGAATTCGTAATTTCTTGACAAAAAAAATAGAAATTTGCAAAATATTAATTATGCTCCTTGATCTGAGGAGTGTGGAGGCTATGTCCTTCACCATTATTTCTAAGTGTTTTTATTGTGGTCTTGCTTAATGAAAGGAGATTGTGATGATTATACAAGGCAAACCAAAAAAGTATGCAGAAACGGTCGGTGAAATTGTACAAAACCGACATTTCCTAACATTTCATCCTGATGACAAAATTCCCGAAATGATCGAGCGCATGAGTGATGCTGAAATCGCTGCGGGGGTCGTGGTGTCATCTTCTGGAAGATGTGTTGGGATTGTAACAGAGCGCGAGATTGTCAGAAGAGCTTTTGGTAACACACAAAAGATGCAGGTGCGACTTGACTATCTCAGCGACAATAAAAAAGCTGACGAAAAAACTGCTTGGGACATTATGATAGCAAGTCCTGATCGATTGCATCCCGAAGATTCTATAGAGGACGCTTTAGATGTTATTTCTTACTTCGGCTATCGTCACATGCCAGTTGTAACACACCAAGGAACGGCTTTAGGCATAATTGATGCTTTGGAATTACATGAGCATGTTCAGGAAAGGTCTAAGGAAATTCAGGACTGTAAAGATAGTTTGCTATCATATTTTATGGGGCTTGAGTCTTATGGTCGTGGGGCTTCGATTTAACAACAATGAAAAAGCCCGGGCTCATCCATTGGGCATGGGCTTTTCTTTTGGCATCGTGCTGTGAACGATTACAAGCAGGCTAATAAAATCAGCAACCCCGCATTACGGTTTGATTTGAATATCCTGAGGGAGCTTTCGTGGGTGTCGGGTTTCCATGTCATGATTTGCCCCGTGAAATGAACGCCGAGGCCAATCAGGGCAATGCCCGAAAATAATGATACATTGTTGCCAATGAAAACTGCGCTTGCAATTAAAATGAAAGCGACAAAGTAGAATATAGAAACCCATTTCTTTCCATTATCCCCGAATTTCAACGCGGTAGACTTCACCCCGATCAGCGCATCATCGTCTTTATCTTGATGCGCATAAATGGTGTCATAGCCAATCGTCCAGAGGATTGCGCCGAGATAAAGCAGGATCGCAGGTGTCCCTAAGCCTCCCGCAATCGCGCTCCACCCCATTAACGCGCCGAAATTAAAGGTCAGCCCCAAAAAGGCCTGCGGCCACCATGTGATGCGCTTCATCAGGGGGTAGGAGATAATAAGTGGTATGGTGATAAACCCCAGAATAATGGTGGTGATATTAAATTGCAGCAAAATAGCCAGCCCACAGAGCAGCAACGCCGCCAGAAACATCACCGCATGCTTTACTGAAATTCTACCGCTTGCGATGGGGCGGGTTTGTGTGCGCTCTACCATTTTGTCAATGTCGCGATCCCATAAATCATTAATCACGCAGCCCGCGCCGCGCATGATAATCGCACCGATGGAGAACAGAAAAACGACATAAAATGTGCCCGTGGTCATGTGCGCTAAGCCGCCTGTGGCCAGGGCAATCCCCCATAAAGACGGGAGCAGCAACAGCCATATCCCGATGGGTCTGTCCAGACGCATAACATAGGCGTACGGTTTGAAATGCTCTGGAAGAAATTTCTCGATCCACGCAAGTCTCTTGATATCGGTGTGTGTTTTCGTATCTACTGTGTTTGTCATGACAGATCATATATACAAGCATCCGCGCCTATACCTCAATGCACCTTTTGAACAAAACGGGGTTATCCCGCTTGAACAGGGGCAGGCGCATTATCTACGCAATGTTTTGCGCAAAGGTACGGGCGAGCACTTGCGTGTGTTTAACGGTAAGGATGGTGAATGGCTTGCGCGCATTGACACAATCGGGAAAAAGGGCGGTGATATCATTCTGGATGATTGCACAAGGCCGCAGACTAAGGCAGGCGCGGCGCGGCATCTTTATTTCTCCCCCATTAAAAAGGAGCGCATGGCCTTTTTGATTGAAAAATCGGTGGAACTTGGTGTGACGGATTTGCATCCCGTCCTGATGAGCCGCAGTGTTATGCGCAAGGTTAATGAGGAGCGTACATGCGCCCATATTATAGAGGCCGCCGAACAATCAGAACGTTTGGACATTCCCGTTTTGCACTCCCTTCAAACCCTTGCTGAGGCTGTGGCGGGGCGGAATGTGGATGTACCTTTATATGCGTGTTTGGAGCGTAATGATCAAACCAAACCAATATCATCCTACTCGATGGAAAGTGACGCGGCCTTTCTGGTGGGGCCTGAAGGCGGATTTGACCCTGATGAAATGGCACGTATTGTCGTGCATGAAAACGTTAAGCCTATTGGGCTGGGCGATACAATATTACGCGCGGAAACGGCTTCTATTGCGTGTTTGTCATATGCTGCCTTTATATCCTTGTGCGAAACTTAAAAAAATTGACGAAATGCCCCTGTTCAGGCTTGCGTTTTGAATGATATGTTTATATCTATAGTCCGAATTTCCTCGTGAGGAATTTTCATATTTACTTTAGAGTATTTAAAAACAACAAACATATAGCGTGAATGTTATGAAATTTAAATTGTGGTCGGTTTTGTTTGCAATCGCGGGAGCTGTCTTGTTCCTGTCATCCCCTGTATTGGCACAGGCCGTGGATTGGGGAATGGATCTTCAGCCTTCAGCAACATCGTCCAAAGACCGCATTCATGACTTCCATAATATGCTGCTTGTCATTATTACAGCGATCACGATTTTTGTATTGGTGCTCTTGATATGGGTTGTTATACGTTACAATAAAAGAGCCAATCCGAAGCCTTCGAATGTTACACACAACGTATTGTTAGAGATTGTCTGGACGATCGTCCCGGTTGTTATCTTGATTATTATCGCCGTGCCGTCTTTTAAAATTCTGTACGAGAATGACCAAATCACCGAACCTGAAATGACCCTTAAAATCACAGGGTATCAATGGTATTGGGGATATGAGTACCCGGATCATGATGGTATTGCCTTTAATTCCTATATGGTGCCGACTGAAGAATTAACGTCGGATCAGAAAAGATTGCTGTCCACGGACAATGTTGTTGTTTTACCGGTGGATACTGATATTTCAATTCTTGTGACGTCTAATGATGTTATTCATTCATGGGCGATGCCTGCCTTTGGTATTAAGGTTGATGCCGTACCGGGGCAAACAAATGAAACATGGTTCCGCATTCATAAGCCAGGCATATATTACGGCCAATGTTCTGAGATTTGCGGAAAAGATCATGCCTTTATGCCTATTGAAATTCATGCTGTTTCCAAAGAGGCATTCAAAGCATGGATAGAAAAAGCAAAAGAAGAATTCGCGGTAAATGATTACCAAATTAAATCAAATGCGCCGATCAAGCTGACGGCTTTGGCGCAATAGTTATAAAAGAATAAAACGGAAAGAGAGACAAGATATGGGTGACCACGACCACAAGCCCGGATTTTTTGAACGCTGGTTCATGTCGACCAACCATAAGGATATTGGTACGCTATATATTATCTTTGCGATTTGCGCAGGTATAATTGGCGGATTTTTCTCTATGGTTATGCGTCTGGAGCTCGAGGAGCCCGGTGTGCAGTATCTTCTGACAACGGCAGGTGAGCCTGACGGCCATTTGTGGAATGTTATTATTACCGCGCACGGATTAATCATGGTTTTCTTCGTGGTTATGCCCGGCCTTATCGGTGGTTTTGGTAACTGGTTTGTGCCGCTTATGATTGGTGCACCTGATATGGCGTTCCCGCGTTTGAACAATATTTCTTTCTGGCTGATTGTTCCTGCATTCTTTTTACTTCTTGGATCTGCTTTTGTTGGCGGAGGCGCAGGTACGGGATGGACCATCTATCCACCGTTGTCGGGGGCGCTGGGGCATTCCGGTATGGGGGTCGATATGGCGATCTTTGCCCTGCACTTGGCGGGGGCGAGCTCTATCCTTGGTGCGGCGAACTTTATCACAACAATCTTCAATATGCGCGCACCGGGCATGACATTGCATAAAATGCCTTTGTTTGTGTGGGCGATGTTGGTGACGTCATTCCTTCTTGTTTTGGCTGTACCTGTTCTTGGTGGCGCGATTACGATGCTGCTTACGGACAGAAATTTTGGTACATCCTTCTTCGTTCCTGAAGGTGGCGGTGATCCTATTCTGTTCCAACATTTATTTTGGTTCTTTGGACACCCTGAAGTGTACATCATGATTTTGCCGGCCTTTGGTATTATCTCGCACATTGTTTCTACATTCTCTCAGCGTCCGATTTTCGGATATCTGGGAATGGCTTATGCGATGGTTGCGATTGGTGTTGTTGGTTTTGTCGTGTGGGCGCACCACATGTACACAGTCGGGATGAGCGTTGATACACGCGCATACTTTACGGCCGCAACATTAATTATCGCGGTGCCGACGGGGATTAAGATTTTCTCATGGATCGCGACTATGTGGGGTGGTTCGATCACCTTTAAGGTTCCGATGCTTTGGGCGATTGGCTTTATCTTCCTGTTCACCCTTGGTGGTGTGACCGGGGTTGTTCTGGCCAATGCGGGTATGGATGTGGCCTTGCATGATACTTATTATGTGGTTGCACACTTCCACTATGTTCTTTCGCTTGGTGCTGTGTTTGCGTTGTTCGCGGGTTATTATTACTGGGCGGGTAAAATGTTTGGTAAGATGATCCCTGAATGGATGGGGCAGATTCATTTCTGGATGACATTTACCGGTGTGAACATGATTTTCTTCCCGCAGCACTTCTTGGGCTTACAGGGGATGCCGCGTCGTATCATTGATTATCCGGATGCGTTTGAACATTGGAACCAGATATCATCTTATGGTGCGTATCTAACAGGTATTGCAACATTGTGGTTTGTGTTTGTAGCGCTATACACAATGTTCTTCGGTAAGAAGGCGAGCGACAATTACTGGGATGTTCAACCGCAGAGCTTTACGCTTGAATGGTCGGTATCATCACCACCACCGTTCCACCAGTTCGATATTCAGCCGAAGGTGAAATAAACAAAATTCAATAGTTAAATAAAAAGCCCCGATTTCCGGGGCTTTTTTATTGGAATTCGGGCCTTAATTGCCCTCAGTTTAATGAAAACGGGCCGAAAAACCCCGGGTAATCACCATCATCCACATGCTGCGGCACGTCAAAATTTTGTTTCTCATCTTCCCCGTTTAAGGCATCTTGATATGGTTTTTGTATGGCTTCGATTTCCTCGGGGGATTTGGTTTTTTCAAACAGGTAAATCGCACGCTCTTCGATGGTGCGCATGGCTTCACTGTGGGATATATCTTCGTGTTGATATGCAGAAACCTGTAAATCAGCGTACGCTTCGAACGCTGTTTCTGTTATAGAATCTGGTAAATCAATAGAGTGTTCGGCCAGTAAATTATCAATTTGCGCCTCGACAAGTGTGCTTGCCTCTAAATAGCTGATCTCTTCGTGATCGTATTGAGCAAATATATCGTTTGTGTTTCGCCAAAAACTATCAATACTTCCCATGTTTAACCCCTGTTTTGTATTTTTATATCTTTAATCGTATAAAAATTTTTTAAATATTCCAAGAAAATTTCTAAAATTGTTTCGTGCAGAAAAAACGTGACCTTTTTTTAAAACGTGATAAATAAGGGGGCATGAGCAACGTGATCGCAAATAATATGGCATATAGTGAACAGGAGCAGGGGCGAGAGTCTCGCGTTTCTGATTATATTGCGCTGTTGAAGCCACGCGTGATGAGCCTTGTCGTCTTCTCTGGCTTTGCCGGGGTGTGGATTGCACCGGGGATGGCAGAGATGCATCCTGTCCTTATTATAATTTCGATGATGTGTCTTGCGATTAATGCGGGCGCGGCGGGCGCGATTAATATGTGGTATGACCGTGATATTGATGCCGTGATGAACCGCACACGTGGCCGCCCGATTCCGATGGGGCGTGTTGATGCAGACGAAGCGCTTACGTTTGGTATCGTATTATCGTTCTTTTCCGTGATGATTATGGGTATGGCCTTGAACTGGATGGCGGCAGGCATATTGGCCTTTGCGAATTTGTTTTATGTGTTGGTTTATACGATGTGGCTGAAACGCTCTACGCCCCAAAATATTGTGATTGGTGGCGCGGCGGGTGCATTCCCGCCTATGGTTGGTTGGGCCGCAGTCACGGGGGATATTGCGTGGCCTTCGGTTATTCTGTTCGCCATTATTTTCTTTTGGACGCCGCCGCATTTTTGGGCTTTGTCACTATACGCTAATGAAGATTACAAGCGCGCAAAAATCCCGATGATGCCTGTGATTGCAGGTGAGCGCTCCACCAAAATTCAGATGTTGCTTTATACCCTTATCCTGTTTCCGATAACCTTATTACCTTATATCTGTCTCTTATACACATCTGACGCTGCCGACGAATCCAGAG
>CAXHFH010000106.1:0-7203 GCA_964015995.1 uncultured Alphaproteobacteria bacterium | reverse complement strand
CTGAATGACGATTACACACCAATGGAATTTGTCGTGCATGTTTTGGAAAGCATTTTCAAAAAGAACCGTCAGGAAGCCACAGACATCATGCTCCATGTTCACCGCCGCGGCGTTGGCATTTGCGGTGTTTTCACGTTTGAGGTTGCTGAAACCAAAGTGGCACAAGTCATGGACTTCGCACGTGCCAATGAGCAGCCGCTCCAATGCACGATGGAAAAAGAGTGATTTTTTAAAATCCTTAATAATTAAAACCCTCCTTTGAACAAACATTATCCTGATGTTTGTTTTTTTGCATTGCAAAAAATGGTTGACAATTTTGGCCACCCTAAGCTATGTATATTTTGCAATACAGATATACATAAAATGAATACACGAGAACAGTGGAGGTAATCTTGGAAACGGGATTTTTATTAAATACATTTTTTTTACTCATTTGCGGGGCCATGGTTATGTTCATGGCGGCAGGGTTTACGATGCTCGAAGCTGGTATGGTACGAAGCAAATCAGTCGCGGTTATATTGGTAAAAAATATTTCCTTATATGCCATTGCAGGGCTTATGTTTTACCTCATCGGGTATAATCTGATGTTTACAGGTGTAGATGGAGGGTTTTTCGGAACGCCAGAACCTTGGGTAGGCGATGATTCAGCTGCACTCACAGGTGATTATAGTGCAGGCTATGCTTCTTACGCTTTTTGGTTTTTCCAAATGGTTTTCGTTGCCACGGCCGCATCCATCGTATCAGGAACGCTTGCGGAGCGTATCAAGCTATGGCCATTCATTATTTTCGTTGCATTACTCACGGGCATTATTTACCCGATCGCAGGAAGTTGGGTTTGGGGTGGCGGATGGCTATCCGAAATGGGTTTCAGTGACTTTGCCGGATCAACTGTTGTTCACTCCGTGGGTGGCTGGGCAGCACTTACAGGTGCCTTACTTTTAGGCGCACGCAAAGGTCGTTTCAACGAAGCAAATGGGCGTCCCAGAGCTCTTTCAGGAAGCTCACTGCCACAGGTAACAATCGGAACATTCATCTTATGGTTTGGTTGGTTCGGATTTAACGGAGGATCTCAGCTATCCATCGCATCAACTGAAGACGCACTAGCCGTTGCAAAGATTTTTGCAAACACCAATATGGCCGCGGCCGCGGGTGTTATTTGCGCTCTGATCTACAGCCAATTAACAACAGGACGCATTGATATTCCAATGGTTCTAAACGGCGCCTTAGCCGGACTAGTGGCCATTACAGCAGGCCCTCTTTTACCAAGTATCGGCCTAGCGATATTAATTGGCGCGGTTGGTGCAATTGTGATGATTGGCGCTTCCAGCGCGCTTGAAAAACTGAAAATCGATGATGTCGTCGGTGCTATTCCGGTGCATTTGGCCGCAGGTATTTGGGGAACGCTGGCGATAACCTTATCTGATCCCGAAGCATCCCTCATAACACAAATCATCGGTATTGCCTCTGTCGGTGCGTTTGTATCAATATCAAGCATTATCGTATGGTCTGTACTCAAAAACAGCGTCGGCATCAGACTTCATTCAACAAAAGAAGATATGGGTGGAGACTGGTCAGAACTGGGGGTACGTGCATACAATCTTGACTTTGCCGATTATTCAACCGGGCCTATTGCTGCTGAGTAATATTTCCCTCCACACACAAACTTGTTCAGCAGGGGAGTTAAGAGCGTAAAATTTACGCTCTTAACTTTTCTTGAAGACATAGCATGGTAAAAAAGACTGTGCTAGAATGTCTCTATTCTGCTGCACTTAACATAAATTATAGGATATCCATCCATGCTTTCACGTAATTTGGAACAAACATTACATCGTGCCTTGGCCATCGCCAATGAAAAGCACCACGAATATGCCACGCTAGAGCACTTATTACTGGCACTTGCCAGTGATCAGGATGCTATGGCGGTTTTGCGTTCCTGCGGCATTGATCTGGATGATTTATCCTCCGCACTTTTGCATTACATCGAAAATGACCTCAGCAGTTTAATCAACAAGGATATTGATGAATCAAAACCCACCAATGCGTTTCAACGCGTTCTTCAGCGCGCGGCCATTCACGTGCAATCGTCAGGACGCGAAGAGGTTACGGGCGCCAATGTTTTGGTTGCATTGTTTTCAGAACGCGAAAGCCACGCCGTTTTCACCCTACAAGAACGTGATATGACGCGTTTTGATGCGGTGAACTACATATCGCACGGTATTGCGAAAGTCGCCTCTCAGGACGACCCCACCAAAACACCGCAAGGCGTAGAAGAAGAAAAAGAAGTGAAGGCCGGTAAAGAGGCCTTAGACGCTTATTGCACAGATTTAAATCAAAAGGCCGCAGATGGTGGCATTGACCCGCTTATCGGGCGCGAACAAGAAGTTGAGCGCACAATTCAAATTCTGTGCCGCCGCTCAAAGAATAACCCGCTTTATGTTGGTGATCCGGGCGTAGGAAAGACTGCTATCGCAGAAGGCCTCGCCAAGCGCATTATTGAAAAAGAAGTCCCCGAAGTATTACACGATGCGGTGATTTACTCCCTTGATATGGGTGCATTACTCGCGGGCACACGATATCGCGGTGATTTTGAAGAACGCCTGAAAGCCGTACTGGCTGAACTGGAAAACATCCCTGAATCCGTTTTGTTCATTGATGAAATTCATACAATTATCGGCGCAGGCGCAACCAGCGGCGGGGCGATGGATGCCTCAAACCTTTTGAAGCCCGCCCTATCGAACGGTTCATTGCGTTGTATCGGTTCTACAACTTACAAGGAATACCGAAATCACTTTGAAAAAGATCGTGCGCTTGTGCGTCGTTTCCAAAAAATTGATGTGCCGGAGCCAAGCATCGAGGACACAATAAAAATCCTTGAAGGTCTTCAGCCTTACTACGAAAAACACCACAATGTTAAATACACGAAAAGTGCGCTTAAATCTGCCGTGGAACTATCCGCAAAATATATCGGCGAGCGCAAATTGCCGGACAAAGCCATCGACATTATTGACGAGGTCGGCGCAGCGCAAATGCTTGTACCTGAGGGTCAACGTAAAAAAACAATCGGCCATAAAGACATTGAAGGTGTGATTGCCGCCATTGCCCGTATCCCATCAACAAGCATGAATAAAAATGATCGCGAAGCGTTGCAAAGCTTAGAACGTGATTTGAAAACCCTTGTTTATGATCAAGATATCGCAATTGATACACTTTGTGATTCAGTGAAGATGGCACGCGCAGGACTGCGCGATTCTGAAAAGCCTATCGGCTCATATTTATTTTCAGGGCCAACTGGCGTCGGTAAAACAGAGGTTGCGCGGCAACTATCTAAATCAATGGGCGTGGAATTATTGCGGTTTGATATGTCTGAATATATGGAACGTCATTCAGTGTCGCGTTTAATTGGTACACCGCCCGGCTATGTTGGGTTTGAACAAGGCGGTTTGATGACCGATAAGGTAGACCAACACCCACATTGTGTCCTGTTGCTCGATGAAATTGAAAAGGCGCACCCCGATTTGTTCAACATCCTTCTGCAGGTTATGGATTACGGTAAGCTAACCGATAATAACGGCAAAACAATTGATTTTCGTAACGTCATTTTAATCATGACAACCAATGCAGGTGCGTCCGATATGGCGAAAACCCCAATTGGCTTTGGCCGTGAAGTCGGTGATATGGATTATGCCAATAATGATGCCATCACTAAGACATTCACGCCGGAATTTCGTAACCGCTTAGATGCGATTGTCCCCTTCCAGAATCTAAAACCCAAAACAGTCGAGCGTGTGGTTGATAAGTTTATCCTCCAACTCGAAGCACAGCTTTCAGATAAAAATGTAACGATTGAACTCAGCAGCAAGGCACGTAAATATCTTGCAAAGGAAGGCTATGACGTCACCATGGGCGCACGCCCGCTTGGACGGATTATTCAAGAAAAAATCAAACGCCCACTGGCTGAGGAAATTTTATTCGGAAAACTTGAAAAAGGCGGCGCTGTAACCATTGATTACGATGGTGATGAACTGACCTTTGCCTACGAAGAAGACAACCCGAAGAAACGGCGCAAAAAGATGCAAGAAAAACAGAAAGTTAAATAACCAGTATAGCGTTATTTTCTGTTAAGCTTTTCACATCTTACACCAATCACAGCCTTAGCTTCTGAGAGTGAAAACCCGCGAATTTCTTCCAGACGTTTGATCGCCTTGGCGGCATCATGATCTTCTATCAAAACAGGCTCTAACTCATCCCAAAAACTTTGCGGGACAGAATCATAAAGCTCATCAACGCGTCTTTTTTGTTCCGCGCGCGCCGCAAGCTGCTTTTTTAGAAAAACCTCTAAGTCATCGCGCCCACAGGGCATAACCTCGTACCACTTACCCTCATGAAACGCGACAGGCACCGAAAACCTATAATTTTTTGGCTTCAGCGTACATGTGTTTTGATCTACGCTTTGAACAGATATTTGGGATTCAAGCATATAATTCGGCTGCACCGATAAATAAGCACGCTTACGATAAAGATGGCTTACTTGCTTTTCCAAAACCTGTAAATTTGCCGGCTCAATCCGAACGCCTTCATAATCGACGTAACGAACGTTATCTGCTTTTTTCATAAAATTTTGTATGACGAATTTTTTAAACGATTCAGACATGCAAGCACGCGATTCAGGATGAACCATACCCCAATATAAATCGTCGCTTTTTTGCTCAGCAGCTTCAACATAATCTTCAATGAAAACGCGTTGCTCTTCCGTCAATGTCGGAATATCGGCATATCCAACGCGTGGCGCGAACAAAATTAACAAAAGCCATACATATTTCATATCCATTAGCCTATCTCAAAAACTGCATCAATTTCAACCGCCACACCAAGCGGCAATGACGGCGCACCAACAGCAAATCGTGCATGTTTACCTGCATCGCCCATAACATCGGCGATTAGATTAGATGCTCCATTAATGACGACAGGTTGGTTGGTAAAGTCAGGTGTACAATTTACAAACCCGCCCAACTTAACGCAGCGTTTAACGCGTGACCAATCACCATCAACTGCTTCATTGACCTGCGCAAGAATATTGAGCGCACAAGCCTGTGCCGCCGCGGCGCCATCCTCTTCATTCAAATCATCACCAACGCGGCCTAAATGCATTTTCTCACCATTCAAGAAAGGAATTTGCCCAGACACGTAAACTGTGTTCCCTGAAATCACATAGGGCACATAATTTGCCGCTGGAGCTGCCACGGCAGGAAGTTCTAAACCTAGCTCTTGAAGTTTTGCACTGAGTGTCATACGTTTTGCCTTTCCGTTTATATGAAGCTCTGCCATAATCGGAAACAAATACAGATCCGTAAAGCATAATTTTAAAGGATACGCGGAATAATGGGATTTTTTAGTTTTTTAGGCGTTTTATCTCCGGCGCATATATCACTGTTCACGATGACATCACGCGGTAAAAAAATCGGCGTCGACACCGCAGGCAATACATATTACGAAGCACCAGCCAGAAAAGGCTATAAACGCCCAAGACGTTGGGTCATGTATAAAGGCACGCCCGAGGCCAGTAAAGTTCCGCCGGAATGGCATGGCTGGCTGCATCACCAAACAAACACTGTGCCCGATGAATCAAGGGAATCCTTCCGCCGCCCATGGCAAAAGCCGCATAAGCCAAACATGACAGGCACGAACAAAGCTTACCGCCCACCCGGACACATTTTATCTGGTGGAAAACGCGACAAAGCGACTGGTGATTACGAGGCATGGACGCCCGCGGATTAGGGATAAACAGATAAGTTTGTATGCTAAAGGCTATATACTTTACCCGAATGACAACACATGCTAACTCTGATATTGGATTGACAACAAACGTAAGAGAAACAACATGAAACGCAGTATCGCAGAAACAATTTTAGGTGCCGTTGTCCTTATAGCCGCAGGCCTGTTTCTAGCATACAGTGTTAAAACTGCCGATATCGCCACGACAGATGGCTATAATATCACGGCTGATTTCTCAAGTGTTGGCGGCCTTAAACCGGGCGATGTTATCCAGATCAGCGGCGTTAAAGTCGGCACGGTCTCCTCAGTTGAACTTATGCCTGACACCTACCTTGCGCGCGTCCATATGAACATCCGTAACGGACATCATTTACCAACAGACACAGCCGCATTAATCAGCAGCGAAAGCTTGCTTGGTGGTCAGTATCTCGCCCTTGAACCCGGCGCGGAAGAAGACATGATCGAACCGGGCGGCAATATTCAATACACCCAAGCCCCTCAAAATCTGGAGCAACTTCTTGGCCAATTTATTTTCAGTATGCAAGGCGACAAAGAAGAAAAGTAAGCTCCTGATTACAGGTATATCTTTTCTCACCGCTTTCTCTTTCCACTCCACCAGTGCGCATGCGCGTGAGATGACAGAATATCCGCGCGTGAAACTACAATCCTTGGATAAAGGCACGGCGCGCACCATGACGTTCGACGCAAAGGTCGGCAGCACGCTGCGCTTTGGCCCGCTTTATATTCGCGTGCAAAGCTGTCAGAAATCCTCCCCCATTGATGAGCCTGAATCTGCGGCTTTCCTGCAAATTTGGGAAGTCGATACAGACGATAACGCCGATTGGGTTTTCAGTGGTTGGATGTTTGCCTCCTCCCCCGGTCTATCGCCCATGGATCACCCGATTTACGATGTCTGGGTTCTGGATTGTCTGGATTACGACAAACCCAAAGCCGAGAACGAGGCAACGAAGGACGGATCAGCAGAAAAAGATAGCGACCCCAACGATGCCGATAATCAGGATTTGTTGGAGTGATCCTGCATATCAAAATACGCCGTGATCAAATCACGCTCTGAGACATCCGTGAAATCAAAAACGCATTCTTTGTGTAGGGCGGGTTCAAGCAATGCCACGTATTCTTTATGCGCTATCTCATACACGCCGAATTGTTCCAGATGCGAATTTGTGAATTGCGTATCGAGAATGTCATACCCCGCATGATGCAGGCGCGCCGCCAAATGCACGAGCGCAACTTTACTGGTATCTGTTTGATGTGAAAACATGCTTTCCCCGCAAAAAACGCCGCCAATCGCAACGCCGTAAAGCCCACCGACCAATGTATCATCCTGCCAACATTCCACCGAATGCACATGACCGAGCGCGTGGAGCTTGCAATAAGCATCGATGATTTGGTCATTGATCCATGTTTCTG
>CAXHFH010000105.1:0-7387 GCA_964015995.1 uncultured Alphaproteobacteria bacterium | reverse complement strand
TGGTAAAATTTTGTAGGTTTTCCGTAAGAATCCTAAGAGTGGCAATAATGGCATGCCCATAATGGTGTGATGATTGCCGCCGACACGATCAAACAACCATGCGCCCGCCCCTTCTATTTTATAGCCGCCAACACAAGATGTCAGGGCGTCTTCGTCTTTGCGGATATAGGCATCTAAATATTCATCATCGAAGTTGTGCATACTCAGGCGCGCGGAATCGGTATCAAAGAAAACAGTATTTCCGTCATGTACGACACAAACGGATGAATAAAGGCGGTGGGTTTTGCCGCGTAGTTCCTTGAGCTTCTCTTTGCCTTCTTCCAATGTTTGCGCCTTGGATAAAAGCGCGCCGTTAAATTCCAATGTTTGGTCAGAGCCAATCACTAGCGCATCAGGGAATTGCGCGGAAACATGCTGTGCCTTGGCCTGCGCCAGTTGCTCTGTAATGAGCGGAATATCACGTTTTTCTGAGACAAGGCGGTCAATGATGGCTTGTTCATCAATATCGGCAGGCACGGATTTAAAATCCAACCCAACAGATGAGAGCATGGCATTACGCGCCGCACTGGAAGATGCCAGAATAATATCAACTTTTTTGGGCATGTTCTTCTTCCCTTTTTTTCTTATCTTTATCACGCTTATTTTGTAATAAAGCCATGATCTCTGCGGCTGTTTCCTCGATCGATCGTTTGGTCACATCAATCACGGGCCATCCATGATCGGTGAATAGGCGGCGCGCCTTACGCACTTCGGCCTCGATTTTTTCTTCATCGAGGTAGGCATTTTCATTGAAGGCTGCGGCATCATTTTTGTCTGTTTTTAACCGTGTTTGGCGGAGTTGCTGTAATCGTGATGGTGACGCCGAAAGCCCGACATAGAGCGGTTTTTTGATACGGAAATGCTCATCGGGCACATCTACGCCCGGTACAAGCGGGATATTCGCAACCTTAATACCGCGGCGTGCCAAAAAGATACTGGTCGGAGTTTTGGATGTACGTGAAACACCGACTACAATAACGTCTGCCTCTCTCAGGCCTTTCAATGAACGGCCATCATCGAAACGCATCGCAAAATCAACGGCGGAAACGCGTTTAAAATAGGCATCATCCATTGTGTGCTGAAGTCCTGGCACACCCACCGCGTGAATTCCCAGATAAGATGACAGGCTGTGTATGATCGGATCAAGCACAGCCACGCACGGCACGCCAAGCTCTTCGCATTGTTCGGTCAGGCGGGCACGCATCTTTTCATTTACGAAGGTGAAAATCACAGGGCCGGGATTATCGGAAATTTTGCGTATGACACGCTCCAATTGGCGGTCTGTACGCACCAAAGGCCAGAATTTCTGGTTCGGATCAATCCCTGCGAACTGCGCAAGTACCGCGCGTGATAGACCAAGCAAGGTCGTGCCCGTGGCATCAGAAACCAGATGGATGTAAAACTTCTTTTTGTTGGGTTTACGCGCCATGGCTTTCTTCTCTATCTGATTTTTATCGATGAGTGGCGAATGAGCTTAGTTCACAGTGCCAGTGGCCTGCATTTGACCAGCTTCATTAAGGCTATCTTTAAAACGCTCCATATAGAGCGCCTGAAAATCAACAGGGTTAAGTAATACGGGCGGGTATCCGCCTTGTTGCGTCACGGTGGCCATGATTTGGCGGGCAAACGGGAAGGCCAGACGCGGAATTTCAATGAACAAAATCGGGTGGTGCTGATTCTCCGGCACAACATCGCCGATGGATACGGTAATGCCGTAAATCACCTCGGCCACGAAAAATGTTTTATCGTCACGTTTTGCTGTCGCGGAAATTGTCAGTGCAACCTCATACATATTCTTGATCTCGTCATCTTCAATTTCACGAGCATCCATGCTGACATTCACATCCATTTCCGGGTTGGACAGACCGGCGCGTAGTGAGTTTGGCGCGCTGGGGTTTTCAAAAGAAATATCCCTGACATATTGTGCATGCACGGTTACCGGCAAATCAGTGGCTTGTAATGGCGCTTGTTCGTTATTGTCGGTGGTCTTTGTCTTACTGCTCATGATATGGCGTGCCTTTTAATTGTGAGTCTTTATCGTCGTTCTTGTTAGCATGAAAAATGCGCTTTGCTCAAGCATTGCCCTAACATTTTGGTGTGTTCCATGGGATTTAAAGCCTGAATGAACTATTTTATGGGTTTTCTGATAACGGGCGTTCGTTTAAAAAGAAATAAATCACAAAAATGTTGGATATTTTATGCTAGCCCGCCGTTTCATGTTCTTGATTATACCCCTCGCTATTTTCGTTTTGGCGGCGTGTGACGATTCGAGTAACGCAAATGCCCAAGCAGAAAAAGACGCAAAGCAATTCCTTCAAAAACCAAATCAAAAATTTCAAGGCATCATTGATGATCGTACATCATTCACGCTTGTGTCCGTCTCCGTTAAACAAGGTGAGGGTGAAAAAGTTTCAGGAACGCTGATTTTAGGGGAATCACAAGAACGTAGTTCAATCAATTTGAAAACGGATATAGATATTCCATTAGAGGGTAAGTTTAATCCATATACCGGTGTGGCAAGCCTGATGACACAATCAGGGGAAAAAACCGGCGAGATTATTATCGAGATTGCACAAACGAAGCAGGGCGCATTAGGGACATTTTATAGGACAAGCCGAGCAGGATATAAGAGTTCCATGATTGCCAAGGCAGTTTTTGTTTTACCGGCGCAAGCAGGGCAGCGTGCCCATATCCAAAAAACATTATCAGCGCTCAGTGATCGTAAATTTGATCCGATAAGCGGTAATTGTCCAAGCAATGTGCAGGCGTGGATAGACGTCGCTCTTGATATTCGTAAAACCGCGAAATATTCGTGGGAAAATCTAAAAACTTTTGATGTTCCTGAATTTAAGGCGGCGTTTGGCAAGACATACAACACAATTGATTCACAAGGTTTGAAAAAGGCGCAGGGTCTGTTGAGTGATGCGTGCGTTCCTGAGGACAGGGCGAAGAGTGGTCAAGTCAGGCAACTCTCCTTAATGGTTGCGGATGCACGCACCTATAAAGATATGCAATATCGTAGGCTTGAAAAACCGATTGTACAGGAATGGGCAGACAGGATGATCAGTCTTGTATCCAGTGAAGTCGCGTTGGATGATCTGCAACTTACATTTATACAAACCCATTGGCAGAGCTTTAGAATATCTACCTATGGCCATGATTTTCGGAAGCTTAAATCCCGATTGGCAGAGCGCCGTAAGTTGAATAAGAATCTTGAATTGCGCCTTTCACGTCTTGGTCTGATGGAGCAATATAAAGACAGATTTGATTTAATGTATATAACCGCCCTTGCGCAAATCAGGGAATATCCGGATACAAAGGAATTGGTACAAGCCAAATTGGATGAGCATTTGGTAGGCGCGTCCAGTGAATATGTAAGCAATGCCCGTAACGCCGAGCATTTGAAATATATGATTTCTTGGTCGACCAATATCGATAATGGTATGGAATGCCATCTGTCATCGTCATCAGACTGTCAGAAAATTTCGAAAGTCTTTAAGGCAGGCACTTCCGAAGTTGCCGCAAAGCTTGCGCCCAAGATGAGTGATCGTGCGAACCGCGAGCTTGAGGGTAAAGACAAAACGCTTGAAGATCTTGCGCAGCATGTCAAAACGGCGGAAAGCATAAGATTTACATATCGCGATGGTTTGGGTGTCGGTGATTTGTCGAACAAATGGGCAGACATGACCCGGAAACGGCAAAAACTGCAAAAGGCACTTTATTACAAGCTCTATGACCTCATTGCGCCGCAAGACAATGCCAAGGCCATTGTACAATTCGAAAAGACATATTTTTTTGAAGATGATTTAGAGCAATGGTATTTTCGAAAAGTTGATAAGCTCTTGGACGAAAAACTTAAAACCCATGCGCCGTTTCGCGGTTTTCTGGCGGGTGAGTATCTGAATGCCCTTGTCAGCAAAGATTGGACAAGCTTGAGGAAAATGGACACAGAATACACACAAGGGTTCGCCCCATTTATTGCGATGGCAGGACAGGCCATGTCTATGATTAACCCGTCAGCGAAGCAAGGGTTCAAAGAGTTCTCCGAAAACATGACCGCAGTGAATGCGGCCTTTGCAACTTACCTGCTGGAATATCAGAATATTTATGCGGGTTGCTTGGGCGACGACCCCGTAGAGGCGCGCGTAAGCAAAACCACAACAGCGATTACAAAGAATGCGTCTGGGTTTGAGATTTCGCGCACCTCTTGGACAACGGAGGATCATTATAAAATCCCCCGACGTCTTGCACCGCATTTTGAACAGTTATGGGGGGCTGATTTCAGGGAGGGCAGCCCGATGGCTTCGGATGCCTTGTTTAATGACTCGCGGATTATAAATCTTGTGCGTGGCACTAAGAATGTCATGAAAAAACACCCGTGTGATCATCCATCAATGAAGGCCTTGGAGCAGGGCATGATCGAATATTATTCACGTACCTCGCGATAAACGTAATTTAAGATTGATCTTTGTCATCTACCGTTTCGTATTCGGCTTCGATAATGGTCGGGTCTTGAACGCGGCCATTATCATTGGCGTCTTGGAAGCCGCCTTGTTGACCAGTGGTAAAACTACTCGCTGTGAACTTGCCGGATTTCTGTAGCTTCTCACGCAATTTATTACGGAATGCAGGGATAAGCAGGGCAAAGCCAAGTGCATCAGTGATAAAACCCGGTGTGATCAAAGTCGCGCCTGCCGCTACAAGACACAAACCATCAAACAATTCTTTCGATGGAATTTGACCCTTCTGCAGGGATTGGTTCGCCGAGCCAATGGTTCTGATGCCTTGATACTTAACAATGGCGCCACCAAGGATAGCGGTGAACAACGCGAACAACAGCGCAGTGCCCAGACCGATTTTACCGCTGACGCTGATAAAAACCATAATCTCGCTGAACGGGATAAGAATAAAAAGTACAAAAAACGGCATGGCTGTTTTCCTAATATCGTTTGTAGGCACTAGCTTTATCACACTAAAAACGGTGGTAAAATGATTTTATTCACGCTAAGGTCAGGCGAATAAAGAACCACCGCGAAACAAGGGAATTTTCAAGTGGCTGTAGAATTAATGGTTTATGCTTTGATTGCCGCCGGATTAATCTTCTGGCTGCGTAGTATTTTGGGAACGCGTTCAGATGATGAAGCGCATCTTTCCTCGCCTAAGTTGGAACTTGGCGATGATGGTAAGATTGTCGGAATCGGCGGCCAAGATGGTGATCGCGCGGAAGATAAGCTCGCTCTGATTGAAGAGCTTGCCGAGAATACAAAAGGTAATATGGGCATCGTGAATCGCGCGGCGCAAGACGGCCTTGCTGCTATTGTTAAGGCAGACCGCAGTTTCGATATTTATGTCTTCCTTCAGGCGGCGCAAGATGCCTTTGTGTTTACGGTTGAATCCTTTGCCGATGGTGATCGTGAGACCTTGGAAGACCTTCTAAGTCCGCAAGTGTTCGATGCGTTTAGCGGTGCGATTGATGATCGTGAAAAAGCCGGCGAAACGATGCAGACCGAAATTCAATCCATTCAGAAATCAGAAGTGGTGGAAGCCAAGATCAGCGGCAAAACGGCGTTGGTGACTGTACGTTTCTGGGCAGATGAAGTATCTGTTACAAAAGATGAAAACGGCGAAATTGTGCATGGACACCCTGATAAAGTGACGCAAATGCGCGATGTCTGGACGTTCTCTCGTGATGTAAAATCCCGCGATCCGCGTTGGTTAATTGTTGAAACACGCGAAGATGGCGTGAACGACAATGAGACCATCCCCAACACGCATTAGGGATTTTCGTTTTCAGACGCGCATGATACAAATAATGCATGCGCATATTACTTTTATTCTTATGTTTTTTTCTGATGGCTTGCGACGATGCGGAGCAAGCACAACCGACACCCGTCCCCGAAGATAAACCACCTGAACTTGTCCTGACACAGAGCAGTTATGCCGATCTTCCAAACTGGGGAGGCGATGATTTTGCGGGTTTTATCAAGGCGTTTGATCGCTCCTGCAGCCGTATTCAAAAGAACAAAGCCGATAAACCGTTTGGCGTTTTGAAACAGGCGGGCACGTACGGCGATTGGCAGGCGATTTGTACAAAATTCATGGCGGGTGATGATTGGGATGCGGTTGCTTTGCAAAAATTCTTTGAGGAGAATTTCACGCCCCATATCGTGAGTGCGGATGAGAATGCGGTGGGGTTATTCACGGGCTATTACGAGGCATCGCTCAAAGGCTCCCGCAAAAAGACGGACACTTATAATATCCCGTTGCATAAACGCCCCAATGATTTGGTGATGGTGCATTTGGGACAATTCCGTGAAGACCTCAAAGGCGTTCGTATTGCCGGGCGCGTGCAAGGCGGCACGCTTAAACCCTATGAATCGCGCGAGGAAATCGTTTCCGGTGACTGGCCGCATAATGATGAAGTTCTACTCTGGGTGGATAGCGCGGTGGACGCGTTTTTCGTTCAGATTCAAGGCTCTGGTATTGTGCAGATGAATGACGGCGAAACGATGCGTATTGGCTATGCGGGGCAAAACGGGCATCCTTATTACGCCATCGGGCGGGAGCTGATTAAAATCGGTGGCCTGACAAAAGAAACCGTATCCATGCAGAGCATCCGAAAATGGCTGGAGGATAACCCCGATAGGGCCGATGAGGTTATGAACACCAATCAATCTTACGTGTTTTTCCGTGAAATTACGGGGGACGGGCCATTGGGGGCGGAGGGCGTTGCCCTCACGGGGGAGCGTTCACTGGCGGTTGATCGCACCCTGATATCATACGGCCTACCGCTCTGGGTAGAGATTGAGCATCCTGATAAAGAACAACCGCCGATGCGTAAAATGATGGTGGCACAGGATACAGGCGGGGCGATCACAGGTCCTGTGCGCGGGGACGTGTTTTGGGGCTATGGTGATTACGCCGAGGATATGGCAGGCAAGATGAACTCCCACGGTCATTACTGGGTGATGTTGCCGAAGAAATAAAGGAGATGCACAATGAGAGTGTTTCGAATATTCGTCGTGATTATTCTTTGTTTTGTGTCTTCAACCTCTATGGCGGCTAAAGACAGGCAAAACCCTTTTTTAGGTGTTCACACAGATTATAAAGTTAAGGAAATAGGGCACATAAAAATTAATAATCTCGAACATCTTACAATAGAGCTGGCGACTAAGCACGCCGACGAACAAAATAGAATGTTCCCGATTAGTAGAGTGCAACTCAGAAATGAGCGGGGCTTTGTTGTCGCATACACCCCAACCAGAGGGCAGGCGATAACGTTCTGTCGTTCAAAGTCTTCGTGCCTGTCTCTTATACACATCTGACGCTGCCGACGAATCCAGAGGTG
>CAXHFH010000104.1:0-7665 GCA_964015995.1 uncultured Alphaproteobacteria bacterium | reverse complement strand
ACCTATGCTAGCCCCGGCCATGATCATGGGGAAAGTGCTTTTGCCGGAGGGGGCGCACCTGCTAACCATTTCGAGCTTAACGAAGCGCAGATGCAAAATCTGGATATTCGTTATGAGCCAGTGCAGCGTTTACCTATTCAAGAAACCGTTGATATGCTGACATTCACTGAACTTTTACCTGAAAAGCACGCAACCATTTCCCCGCGTTTTGGTGGCAAGATTCTGGATATTGCTGTCAAAGTCGGTCAAGAAGTTGAAAAAGGTCAGAGGTTAGCAACGCTTGAACCTGTTTCGGTTGGCAACAGCAAGGTCGTTTTAACAGCCCCGATGAGCGGGTTTGTTGTAAGTCTGCCAGCAGGTGTTGGGCAGATTATAGAACCTGGCGGCACGATTATGGAGATTGGCGATCCGTCCCAAATGTTGCTCCGCGGCGTGCTTTACGAAACTCCTGACATAACAAAAATTGAAATCGGCCAGAGCGCTCATGCCCATCTGGATATTGAGCCGGAGCGGGAATTGGTTGGTAAAGTGCAGCGCATTGATCGTGCAATCGATCCGCAAAACCGAACATTTTCTATTTATGCTCTGATTGAAACACCAGAAGGAGATATATCGCCGGGCCTTCAAGGACGTATGGAAATTGCGACGGGAAAAGATGATCCTGTATTGGCTGTCCCTAAACGCGCCGTGCTGGGTGAAATGGGTACGTTCTTTGTTTATGTCATTAACGGCCTTGAGGTTGAACGGCGCGATGTCATGATCGGCGCAAAAAGCGGCCAGCACATAGAAATTAAAGACGGTGTTGAGGTTGGTGAGCAAGTTGTCACGCAAGGAAACTATCAGCTGCAATATATATCAGTTGGCGGTGTTCATACCCATGATCACGAAGGTGAGCACGGACATGATGATGCCCACCACGACCATGAGCGTGCAGCGGGACATGAGGATCATGCAGACCATAATCACGCCCATGACGAAGGCCATGACCATCACGATGATCATCAGCATGAAGAAGGCGATGAAACCCATGATAAAAATTACGAACACGATCATGAAAATCATGAGGACGCACATACCGATCACAGGCATGACGAACATGAAGGACACGGTCACCATAATGACGGCACAGAATAAGGGAGCGTAAAAATATGTTTGATTCCATTATCCGATTTTCTCTTAATTTCCGTTTGTTGGTGCTGGCGGTAGCGGCACTGATGATTGTCTATGGCTCTGTCGTTATGCGCTCATTGCCCGTTGATGTTTTTCCCGACTTGAACCGTCCGACCGTAACGGTGATTACCGAAGCTCATGGCCTTGCCCCGGAAGAGGTTGAAACGCTTGTGACATTCCCAATAGAAGCCGCCATGAACGGCGCAAGCGGTGTTGAGCGCGTTCGTTCTTCCTCTTCTATCGGCTTTTCGGTTGTTTATGTTGAGTTTGGCTGGGATACCGATATTTATCTTGCACGTCAAATTGTTGGCGAAAAGATGAATGAGGTGTCGGGCAATTTGCCGGACAACGTCAAATCCCTCATGGGGCCGATTACTTCGATCATGGGTGAGATTATGTTCATTGGTCTGACCACTGATAACCCGGACGTGACACCAATGGATTTACGCACAATTGGTGAATGGGATGTGCGACAGCGTCTACTTGGCGTAAGCGGTGTTTCTAAAATTACGGTGATGGGCGGGGAACAAAAACAGTTTCATGTAGAGGTCGACCCGCAAAAAATGTTGAGCTATGGCGTAACATTGCATCAGGTGCGTGAAGCTCTGCAAAACGCGAATGTAAATACGACGGGCGGGTTTATTCTTGAGCCATATCAGGAAAAGAGCATTCGCAATATTGGCCGCGTTCGCACAGTCGAAGATTTAGAGCAATCGGTTATTGCAAAAAGTGTGGAACCGAACAGACCTGCCATCACGCTTGGTGATGTTGGTAGCGTAAGCCTGCGTGGCCCAATTGCTAAGCGCGGAGATGCCTCGGTCAATGGCCAGCCCGGTGTTTTACTCGCAATTTCCAAACAGCCAGCCACTGACACGATTAGCGTGACAGAAAAAATTGAAGCGCAGCTTAAGTCTATCGAAAAGACATTGCCTGAAGGTGTTGTGCTTCATCCTGAGATTTTTCAGCAGGCTGATTTTATCCAAAACTCAATCAGTAATATTACCGAAGCATTACAGCATGGTGCGATACTTGTCGCGATTGTCCTGTTTTTATTCCTTTTAAACTTAAGAACAACGGCCATCACGCTCGTTGCGATTCCGCTATCATTTGTGGCGACGTTCATTATCTTTAAATTGTTTGGGATGAGTATCAATACCATGACACTTGGCGGTCTGGCGATTGCCATTGGTGAGCTGGTGGATGACGCGATTGTCGATGTTGAAAATTCTTACAGGCGTTTGCGTGAAAACCGTAAGAAAAAATCGCCGCTTCCTGCTAAAGAAGTCATCTTTAAGGCGTCCAAAGAGGTGCGCGGCTCGATTGTCTTTTCAACAATCATTGTGATTTTAATCTTTATGCCGCTCTTTGCGATGGGCGGGCTGGAAGGCAAAATCTTCACACCACTTGGTGTGGCTTACATTACGGCGATTCTGGCTTCTATGGTGGTGTCTCTAACGGTCACAACGGCGCTATGTTATTATCTGCTGCCTAATATGAAGCGTATGGAGGATGATAAAGATGGTTTTCTGGTCAGAGCGCTAAAGACCGGACACCGAAAGGTGCTCGATTTTGTTTTACCGCATCCTAAAAAAGTATTCACTCTAGTCATTTTGCTATTTTTAGGAACAGCATCGCTTGTACCGGGCTTTGGTCGTACTTTTCTGCCTGAGTTTAACGAAGGTAGCTTTACGATCAATATCTCAATGCCGCCGGGCACGTCCTTGGCCGAGTCTGATCGGATTGGATATATCGCGGCCAAGCAGTTGCGCGCTATCCCTGAAGTTGTGCAAACAGGCCGCCGTACAGGGCGCGCCGAAGAGGATGAGCATGCGCTTGGTGTGAATACAACCGAATTTGAAGTCACTATTAAGGAATCTGAACGCGGCAAAGAAGAAATTCTAGCCGACATTCGGAAGAGACTCAGCACCATTCCCGGTGTGATTATAAATATCGGACAAACGATTTCACACAGGATTGAGCACATCACCTCAGGTGTTAGTGCTCAGATTGCGCTCAAAATCTTTGGTGATGACCTGCATGTCTTGCGTAAGAAAGCCGCCGAAGCCCGCGAACTTATAGAGGGCGTTGAAGGTATTGCCGATTTGCAAGTGGAACAACAACTTTTGATCCCGCAAATTCATATTAATTTTAATCGTGATAAAGCGCGTGAGCACGGGGTGATGATTGGCGAAGCCGCTGAACATGCCGAACTTGCCTTACAGGGCGAGGTCGTTACGGACATTATTGACGGCAACCGCTTGTTTGATGTGGTTTTGCGTCTTGAAGATAAAGCACGTGAGGATATTGAGGCAATCGCACAAATTCCGTTTGAAACTCTACGCGGGAATATCGTACCGCTTGGCACACTTGCAAGTATTGAGGAAGCTAAAGGCCCCAACATGATCAACCGCGAGAATGTAAACCGCCGGATTATTGTGCAAGCCAATACACAAGATCGCGATGTTGTAAGTGTGGTGCAAAATATCAGGACAATACTGGATGCGCAGTTGAATTTACCGCCCGGCTATTACATTAGCTACGAAGGGCAGTTTGAAAATCAAGCCAAGGCGCAGCGTAACATTCTGATCCTGAGCATTTTCTCTTTATTTGGAATGTTTTTGGCACTTTATACGCATTTTCGCAGTGCTAATTTAAGCTTTCAGGTGATGCTCGCCATTCCGCTTTCTTTTATTGGGGCGGTTATCGGTATCTATCTGACAGGCGGTGTATTCTCGATTGCAACGCTCGTTGGTTTTATTACGCTAACAGGAATTGCCTCGCGAAACGGGATTATGATGATCACGCATTATCTGAACCTTATGAAAGAAGAAGGGGAAAACTTTGATTTGGAAATGCTAAGGCGCGGAACACAAGAACGGCTCGTGCCTGTTCTTATGACGGCGCTTACGGCGCTTTTGGCTTTAACGCCTCTGATCATTGCTTCTGGCGAAACCGGAAAAGAAATCTTAAGCCCAGTGGCTGTTGTTATTTTTTCCGGCCTGTTCAGCGCAACGCTTTTAAACCTGATTGTTACGCCTCTCGTGTTTTGGAATTTTAGTTATAAGGAAAATTTTGAATATAGTGAGGACTAATAAATTAGGAATTAGTCGTGCATATACCCATATTCTCGCTGCTGAGGTTTAAAATGAACGGTGTCGGATTTTTTGGTCTAAGGGACTCTAAAAAAAAGTGGTAAGTTAAGATGGTGGTAGAATTTAAAGACATAGAAGAGCTGGCTCAATCTGAATTAGGTGAGAAAAAGCAGCTGTTACTTACTTCTACATTGCAATCTGATCTTTGTTTAACAGGAGATGATCTCGATGAGTTTTTAGAGAAGTATGCAAATAAATTCGATGTAAATATGAAGGGTTACTTATGGTATTTTCATACGTCCGAAGAACCTTTTTTTAATTTGTTTTCTATGGTGTTTAAAACGCCTGATAAGCGTGTCTCTCAAATACCCGTAACATTAGAAATGTTACAAAATTTTGCTAATTTAAAAGAATGGTCAGTTGAGTACCCTGATCATAGCATTCCGAAACGACGGTATGATGTCATTTTGACGTATGCAGCCCTTTTTCTGATAATAAGCTTTGTTCTCTATACAAAGTATGGGTAGAAATCATTTCAAAACCTTATTCCACTCCTCAAAAACCTTGAATAATGCGTTCGAGGTTTCTCGATCGGGCTGCACCATCATCTTCCCAAGCCTAAACCTATATACAAACATAGGAAATTTTATATTCTTGCGCCTTGCATTCGGGTAATGGGTGTATTTGTATTTATCTTACAATCACTTTTTAAGTATTCACTGAGGCTATTAAAAAAGTAAAAGGAGCATAGAGGATGTCAGAATTTAAAAACACGGGTTCATGTCTTTGCGGCGAAGTGAAGTATGAGGTAAATGGAAAGATTGATGGCTTTTATCTATGCCATTGTCAGTATTGTCAAAAAGATACAGGCTCAGCACATGCTGCAAATATTTTTTTATCCGATGGTGATTTGAAGTGGTTAAAGGGGGAGGGTAACATTAAATGCTTTACGTTGCCGGCAACGCGGCACACAAAAAGCTTTTGCTCACAATGTGGCTCGGCCTTACCTTACACGGACCATATTGATGATGTCTTGGTTGTGCCAGCAGGCAGTCTTGATAACAAAATAAATATAAAGCCGAACGCGCATCTATTTATGTCAAGCAAGGCAACGTGGGCTGAAGCTCTTGAAAATATAAAGAAATTCGATCGTCTGCCGACTTGATCTGCAATATTCCTCAGAACAGGGGGGAGTGCTGATTTCTATTTTATCATTTGCCACAATAGGTTATCGGGTGCGTGCTAAATATTAAAAGCGCAGACGATTATTTGTCTATTGCGGTTTTAAATACGGTGCTGAAACGTTTGAAGCTTTCAATTTGGGGAAGGTGACCCAATCCATCTAATTCAATAACGTTAATTTCAGGGTTTATGCGTTTTATCTCTTTCCCCAATTGATCGTATCGGCCTAGCTCTCTGTCTACACCATCTTTTTTCCAACCACGACCGGGGCCTGTTCTGTCACGTGTTCCAATTATAAGCGTTGTGGGTACTTGTATATTATCAAATTCGTTAATAACGGGGCCAGTGAAGATCATGTCATAAGTTAAAGCGCTTACCATGGATAGAAGGTCATAGTCATCACCGTTAATCCAACCGATTAAAGGCTTAGTCAGTGCGGCATATTGTTCATTCCATTCGCCATCATAATAATTTTTAATCTGATAGTTGATTATATTGATTGGCTTCTTTTTAAGCTCGTTTTCATAGAAGAATGAGACATCCTTATATTCGCTGTATTTCAGATAGTCTTCCAAACCGATTGGGTTCACAAGGATTAATTTTTCGGTAACTTCAGGATAAAGAAGCGTAAATCGGGATGCCAGCATTCCGCCCATAGAATGCCCAACGATGATTGTTTTCTTTATACTAAGGCTATCAATTAATGATTTAGTGTTTTTAGCAAGGGCCGCGAAGCTATATTGATAGTCTGTCGTTTTCGTAGATTTCCCAAACCCGATTTGATCAGGGATGAGTACGCCGTATCCCATGCCTTGTAATAGGTCGGCCGTACTTTTCCAGTATGCGCCGTTAAAGTTTTTACCATGGAGTAGTGTAACCACGCCCTTATCTGCGTCCTTAGCAGGGAGATACATATACGCCATACGAAGGTCTTGCCCTTGGCTTCTGAAGTTATATTCTGATATTGCAAAGGGGTAGTCATAGCCTGTTAAGTTTTTGTCATAGGCGATACTTTGATCAACATAGTAATTATCACTATCTTGTGCGTTTACACCCGTTGAAAAGGATAGTGAGGCAACGCATATAGTCAGAAATGCAACAATTTTTTTAGGCATGAGATTTCCTTTTAATATTAATTTCAGATAAGGACGCCCCTAAAGCGATATGAAATAGGGGCGTTTTAAAGTAATTATTTATCTTTTAAAATAGTGGCAAGCTCAACAACATCGTTCACAATGAAGTCGGCGGGAATTGCCAACGGATACATAACCTTGCCATCACGCTTAATAAACGCAGCTTTCATACCGGCAGCCTTTGCTCCTGCCGTATCCCAACCGTGAGCAGCGACCATTAATGTATCTTCCGGCTTTACGCCCATTTGATCGGCTGCCCACTTATACGCATCTAAATGAGGTTTATACTTTTTGATATCCTCGACACTGAGGCGACGATCAAAAAATTCAGTGAGCCCCGCATTTTCAAATTGTGTTTGCACGCCTTTATTTGATGAATTTGTTAGGCTGACCAAAGTGTAACCTTGTTCTTTTAACGCCCTCAACCCTTCCTTTACATCGGGATGCGCAGGCAGACTACGTAGAGGTGTTACAATCGCTGTTTTTGCGTCTTCTTCACTAATATCTATCCCGTTGATCTGCGCAACCATCATGAGTGCAGCAACACCAATTTCTCCGAAGTGGTGATACCGTTCTGTCGTTGTGTCGACCAAAGAGTAATGAAGCATTGTTGAAAACCAGAGCGGCAGGAGGTCTTCACGCCCGCCTAACGCTTCTCCGACAGACTTTTTCATTGATTGAAGGTCCAGAAGGGTTTCGTTTACGTCAAAGAAAATAACTTTTGGTGGTTCAGTGATTTTATTCTCTTCCGCCTTCGCTGACTGTTGTGTTATCGCGATTAATCCTAAGCAAATTAATGCAGCTCTTTTTATAAATTTCATTCTTATTTCCCTGTAAGTTTATTTTTTGTTTCCCAGCTTATTCGACTAGAGCTTATTGATTGTTACATAGGTTGGTTTAAGAATTTTGCAAAAGCTGACGCACCGTTCAAGAGCCTCGAATAACAAGTTCGAGGTTTTTCTAGCAGGGCTTTTCTAGTATTTGTGTTGTTAGCTTAACGCTCATCCAATTTGAGAAAATCAACAATCTTTTCCGGCAAGGTCATGCCGTGTTCTTTGATTAATATCTCGTTCAGGGTGCTGGGAGAG
>CAXHFH010000103.1:0-7764 GCA_964015995.1 uncultured Alphaproteobacteria bacterium | reverse complement strand
CACCTCTGGATTCGTCGGCAGCGTCAGATGTGTATAAGAGACAGGGTTTAAGGATGTTACGAATCCTATTTTCGGGCTGTTTGGTCTGATGTTATTCTTTATTCAAAAGATTGTGTATTTCACAATTTTGATAGTATTGACGGCTTTGCTGTTCGTACAGCTTGTGAAATTTCACGATTTACCTGAAAAACAAAAGACGTTTTTCCTAAAAATTCTTTTAACGTTAAGTACTGCTATGCATAGTTGGTTACCGATACAGCCTTATATTATGACGGTGATCATTATACTATTTTTTCAGAGATTCGGCATGGCATATTGGGGAATTCCCACAACGCACACAGTCATTGTTTCAATCGCCGTGTTTTTATTAAGCGGCGTCCGTCTGGCGAAGTTAAAACATTAAGCCACATCCTTGGCATCTTGCGCGCTGAATACCAAACGGAAGGCGTTGTCGAGATCGGCGATGATATCATCGGGGTGTTCTAACCCGATGGAGAGCCTGATTAGTCCGTCTTTTACGCCAACCAGATCCCGTAAATCCTTGGCCACGCCTGAATGGGTCGTGGAGGCCGGATGACAGACGAGGGATTCCGTCCCGCCCAAGGACACAGCAGACTTAAACAACGATAATGCATTGATAAGTTTGAATATTTGCGCCTTCGGTACATCGACAACAAAAGAGAAGGTGGAGCCGGAACCTGTACATTGGCGTTGATATACTTCCTTATAAACCGGATCATCAATAAAGTCGGGGTGGTAAACCTCTACCGCGTGATAGGGGTTATCGGATAGCCATTGCGCGATGGCTTTACTGCTCTCGGCGGCGCGATCCATTCGAATGGAAACCGTTTCCAGTGAGCGCGAAATCATCCAGCATGTATGCGGATCAAGGTTAAGCCCCATAGAGCCGCGCAAGGATTTCACCTTTTTAATCAGAGCCTTACTACCGCATACCGCGCCACCAACCAAATCGCTATGTCCGCCAATATATTTGGTCAGGGAATACACCGCCAGATCAATGCCTTGCGGCACGACGCGTTGATGCACCGGCCCCATCATCGTGTTATCGCACACCGATATTGGGCGATGGCCTGTATCTTGTTCGGTCTGGTTGATCAAATCAGATAGCAGGCTGAAATCAACCAAAGCGTTGGTCGGGTTGGCAGGGGTTTCGCAGAACACCATGCCAATACGGCCGAGTGATTTTGCCTGTTCGAAGGCTTTTGCCATGACGTCTTTATTAAGCCCATCATGAAAACTGACGGATTTGATGCCAAATTCTGAGAGGGTGTTGGCAATCAAGGTTTCTGTGCCGCCATAAAGCGGGGAGCTATGGATAATCACATCGCCGGGGCGTAAAAACCCGAACAAGGCCGCGCTGATCGCGCCCATACCACTGGAGAGGACGGCGGCACTTTCCGAGCCCTCAAGGATGGCCATGCGGTCTTCGATAATTTCGGCGTTCGGGTGGTTAAAACGGCTATAGATCAGGCCGCCAGTCTCGCCTTCGGGGGCTTCTTTGCGCCCTGACATGACGTTGAAAAATTCTTCGCCTTCTTCGGCAGATGAAAACACAAAGGTTGAGGTTAAGAATACGGGCGGTTTGACAGACCCTTCGGAAAGTTTCGGATCATAACCGTAGGACATCATCAATGTCTCGGGCTTTAAGATGTGATCGCCGATTGTCTTTTTGTTGTAATTCTTCTTATCCGTCATATCCAAACCTTATCCTTTATGCGCTGTATGATAGAGTATATATAGCATTCAGGCGGGGATGGGTAAAATATATTAATACGGCGCAGGGTATTGTCTGCGAACAGTTTCGATGTCTTTTAAGCACTCATCGGATAGCGTGATGTCAACCGAAGCGATGTTTGATTTTAACTGCTCCATCGAGGTTGCGCCAATGATGTTGGCGGTGACGAATGGGCGTGAATTCACAAAGGCCAGAGCCATCTGACACACATCAAGGCCATGTTTTTTTGCAACCTTTATGTAAGCCGCAACGGCCTCTTGGGAGAGTTTATTATCGCGCGGCAGGTTATTTTGAAGTGTCCAGCGGGAGCCTTTCGGGCGTTTGCCCTTTAAATATTTACCGCTAATCATGCCAGTGGCCAGTGGTGACCAAGCCAAAAGGCCGCATTGTTCTGCTAAGGCCACTTCTTGTAAATCACCATCAAACAAACGGCAGAGCAGGCTGTATTCGTTTTGGATAGAGGCCATGCGCGGCAGGCCTCTTTCTTCGGCCATGCGCAACCATTTCATTGTGCCCCACGACGTTTCGTTTGATAATCCGATATGTTTGATTTTGCCTGCTTTCACAAGCTCAGCCATCGTTTCCAAAACTTCGTGGAAGTTATCTTCGACTTCATTCAGATGGAATTGTGGATTAAACGACCAGTGTTGCCCGAAATGGTTAGAGCCACGGTTCGGCCAATGGAGTTGGTATAAATCAATGTAATCAGTTTGCAGGCGGGTAAGTGAATCCTCAACGGCCTTTAAAATGTTTTCACGGTCAATAATATATTTCCCGCCCCGTATCCAAGGCAGGCTGGGGCCCGCAACTTTAGAGGCCAGAATAACTTTGTCACGATTGCCGGTTTTGGCGAACCATGTGCCGATAATTTCTTCTGTTTTACCATAGGTGTCGGCGGTCGGCGGCACGGCATACATTTCTGCTGTATCGAAGAAGTTTACGCCCTGTTCCAGCGCGTAATCCATTTGCTCATGGCCTTCGCTTCCGGAATTTTGACGTCCCCATGTCATAGTGCCGAGGCAAATCAAACTGACGTTGATATCGGTGCGTCCGAGTTTTCTATACTGCATTTATGCGCCTTAGTTTTTTAAACCGTCGAGCTTAATTCTTCTGTAAGCATCAAATTCGAATTGAAGATCGCCAATGGAGTCTGGTAGCTCAGCAGGCCAGTTTAATATAAGGGGATTTTCATTGAAATAGGGCATCGCGTTGTTCAAAAAGGCGACTTTTTCAGGATCCATTGTCACCTTGTGCATTTTAAGTTCAGAGATTTCGAAAGTCCCCGTTTGTGGGTTGACGGCGATTTTACATTTAAAAGATTCCATCCGGTATTCGCCAAAAGCATCTGTGTGGGTATACCAAAGCTCTAGCGAGCCATCACGTTTAGGTTTAATTTCACTGACATAAATAGAATAAGGGTAGGAGACCGTTAGCTCTAATACGGTTCGGCAAATACCGTATTGAGCAGATGCTTTAAATGGCTTGAAAAGAAACCAGAGAGCGTAAGCAAAAAACGCGAGAAAGCTGTATAAAGCGATCCTTTTTATTGTTTTTTTGCGGGCAGCTTTTTTCTGTACTTTTAACTTGTCGGCAAGCGTTTCTCTAGGCTTCTCATCCTCGACAACTGTTTGCTTAGCAATTTCTGCTTTTTCGCTATCTTCCATGTTTATATTTTACATTCTTAATTTAATGCGTTTGCTGTCTTCAAGCTCTTGAGTTTCTTTACTTTCTTCTACAAGTTCTTCAACAATTGTTTCAATAACGGCACCGATCATAGCTTGGCGTGAATCGCCGCCTTCGCTGTCGGCAAGCACGCGTCTTCTGATCTCGTTTCTCGCACTACCGCCCGGGAACTTCATGGCAAGCATTTGTCTTGCACGTGCCGCGCCGAGGACTAGGTATAGGCGGTTTCTAATGGCAACGTCTTCAGCAGACGTTGAGAATGCCCAAAGTTCAATAGGGCCGAGCGTGTTATAGATATGTTGCTCATATCGACCGGATGTTGAGCCAATAACAACCAGAGCAGGCGCACCGATTGATTTAGGCCCCGTGAGCTTAAACCGCATGACATGTCGCGCGGTATTAGAAAGACCAAAGCGGTCAACAACATCTTGAACGGCTTTATCGGAAATCGCTGTACCCAAAATCCAGACACCTGTGGCCAAATCGACCATATCCTTATCAAAGTCATCGATAAGCTGAGATGTCAGAACGATTTGAACGCCACGTTTACGACCTTCACGAACATCACGAATAACCTGTGCACGCACCGAGTTTGACTTACTTGTTCTGTGGAATTCGTCAAAATTCAAACGTTTAGGTGTTTCGCCAATTTCTTGCAAACGTAAGGCATGATACTGACGGAATTTCTCAGGCACATTTTGAAGTGTATCTGCACTCATCCACCATGAGCGAATTAAGGCATGACGCGCGAGCATGTACATAATAGATGTTTGTCTGTCTGCGGCCTCGTCCCCTTGTGGGGCAACGTCCATCAAATCAAGCGAGCATAATCTTGTATCTGCGATATCAAATTGCGTTACAGATGACAGGATCGGGTATTCCCGAATGGCTGAGGTGATCATACGTTCAAATGCACCAATAACACTTTCCGCACTAACACCAACTGATGTTTCATCAAGAAGTGAACGAATTTGCGGTTTTCTGGATGATGTGATGGCATCGTTCAATGTTGGAACCGCATGACGTTGGGCAATGTTTGCCAAATGCGGTAAGTCGAGTTCGAACATTTTATCGACGATGTCCCACCAAAACGGATCTGATGGCAGGTGGATGTTATGTTTCTGGATAGCGGCGTCAATTTCCATTTCCAAGCGTGGAAGGTAGGGGCGCGCCTCAGCATTGGCCGCGCCATCATCACGCCAACGGAACATTTCATCAACAACAAGTCCACAAAGCTGTTGCATACCGTCATACGGTTTATCATAACCTGGCGGCGTTGTGAGAAGCGTTAGAAGTTCAACGAGGAAACTTCGTTCGTCCGGCAGAGGGTAACGACAGCCGAGTTGTGTGTCAAACGGGTTAATCGCGTATTGGTGCGCCATTTGCAGGCGGTAATAAGATGCCAAATGCTGTTTGCTGAGTGGAAGCGCTTCTTTAATAAGTGATATAAGACCGGATGATGATGGACCAATATCGATAACAGCGACAAATGGCAAATTACTGAGCCCTGGCGTAATGGATGTTCCGAAATTAAGCGTGTTCAACAGAACAGATTTACCACCACCGGGTTGCGCGAATATCAGATCAAACCACGTCGTGGTTAGATTTGTACCAGTTTGATATGGCCACATTTTACCATCGGGGGTTCTGAAAATCATAGCACCCGTTTCAAAGGGACTGGACGGTCTTTGCCAAGGCAAAAGACGCATAATATCAATCATCGGCGCGATACCTGAAGGCGCTGTTCCCGCACAATGGATACCCATGGCAGAAGACATCACGCAATCGAGCGGATCGCCTGAATATTCGTTTACCTGACAATAACCCCAACTTTCAAACGATTGTAATAAAACAGACAATCGATCAAGGATTTGATCTTTTTCTTCAACCTTACACCATGTGGCGAAAGAAATACGGATTTTTACGACCGGCTCTTGTCGTGCTAGCGTTGCCAAGCTTTCCAAAGAATATTTGATCGGTTTATTACCGGCGTTGGTTGGCCCCATAATGGTTGCGGCAAATGTTCTAAACGCAATGGATGATGCGCCGCCACCCTCAATCAAGAATGAAATTCTAAAGGGAATATCGGCCTCAACCAAACGGTTCAAAAACACAGGGAAAGCCGTTGCATCCATGGGCCCTAAAGACATATCCGCACCAGCCCACAATAAATTTCCAATCCTGACGACAGATTTACCAAGAACTTTAGCATCACCAGCTGTAAGCTGACCAGGAAGGTTGGGCCATAAGATATCAGACATATCAACTGAGCTCTGAGGCGCTCTCGGCGGGATAGGGTCACCAGGGAGACAGGCGCGCCACTTATCGTTGGCACGATCAGGGAAAAGGTTGCTACGCACCGCGTTTAAAGCATCATGAACTTCAAGTAATTGACATTCAATACTCAGTTCTTCAAAAGCCGTCATCATGGCGCTGATAAAACTTTTATGGCGTGTTCTTAGTGGTTCCAGAACACCATATGGATATTGTGCTCCTGCAGCCGGCACCCACTCCTTGCCCTCTTCTTTTGCATTTTCACCAGCACGCTTAACTTCGTTTTTTGATAAACAAGATGGACGTGTCCACAAAACGAAGTATTGCTCTTCATGTGTGAGAAATTTAGAGAGGTGATTAACTTTTTCGTCAAAAAGATCTTCCAGATCCATGCCAATATTTTCCGAGCTTTTACGGCTCGGCGCAATTTGATCTTCCAGTGTTTGCTTAATTCTGTTGGGATCCCGTGCAAAGTAAACTTGCAAGGCATGTCCGATACGGTCAAAACGAGCACCAATTTTAATATTAGATGCCTTAACAATATTCTCATATTCTTCGTCACCGATGATTTGCTTACTACCTTCTACCTTCACATAGGAAACAAGAGACCCGTCTGTGGAAACGATAGTGGTTGCATTTTCCATTGTTTCAAGTCGTATGAAGGAGGAAACAGAGAGCTTCATCGCTTTTTGAAATGGGGCTAATATTTTATCGGATAATTTCATATGATAATATTTTTGTTAATTCCGCTCGTTAAATCTTAGAAATTCTAACTTATAATCATAAAAATTTATATAACAGATTATGATAATCTACCATAGAAATCGCCAAAGAAGCCCATCATTGGGCGTTATGAAAAAAAAAGTGTAATTATTTACGCTGCTGCTTGGATTTGATGATAAATATCAAACCACTTTTGAGGTGTTTTCCCGCCAAACGGTCCGTCTTTGGAACGCCAATATGCCAAAATCTGCGGGAATTGGTTAAATTCGAGGTCAGCCTCTTTGATGATGCGTCGATCAAGAGGGAATAATCTTACGCCATCAATTTTCTTATCACGATTATTGTAATGCGATTCTGTGAGGTAGTCTTTTAAAACCGTCGCTAGAATATATGGATCATCCGTGCCTATACGTGTTCTCACGGCTTCGCGTCTTTGCATGAGACCATCTAAAGCCTTGCGGGCAGCATCTGCGATAGGGCCTTGAGAAATACGAGCAACATAAACGGCGCGTGCAATGTGGTGCAAGTCGGCCTGTTTAATTTCCGGAAGCCATAATAAAACGCCAGAGCGCATAACGCTGACTTTATCAAGGTTAAAGCACTGATGGCAGAATATACAAATAGTTTTGAGGTTGTCTTCGGATAAGTCGTTTTCATCACCGTTGAGAAAATGGATATCCTGATATTTTTTTGATTTAAAGCCGCAGCACTGACACACATGGTCATCGCGCGTATGAATTTTTTGCTTCATTTCTTTCGTGAGCAACGGGTCAGCTTGACCGCCAGAAACGGAGCCAGAAGTTCTGGCTCCGCTCTTTGTCTTTTTGGCTCCCAATTTTTGTCTTGAAAGCCCCAGTGATATGGGTAGTTGTCCCATGTCCACCTGACTGTATTAGATAGTACCGAATGATACAGACTGTAGACCAGTTGCAGATGCACCTGAACCACCAGCACCAGCGTCTAGTGTCTCAGCCATTGCTTCTAGCAAGATTGGAATAGCGAAAAGCATACCACCAGCAAGCAAGCGAATAGCGCCGTCTTTCAATGGTGTCTGTGTTGGGTTTTCAACGTGATCCTTGATCTTCAATACACCAAGAACAGCAAGTAGAATACCGAATAGGTATGCAAGCGCCGCTACCAAACCAGGTAGTGATGAAATCGAAGCGTTGATGTTACCAGCGATAGAACCGAAGTTGTTAGCCGCTTCTGCTTCGCCTGATGTTGTCAACATACCAAGTGTCATTGCTGCACCTAGCTTGTAGTATGTAGTTTTGGTTTTCTTGAACATTTATGTTCCTCCTCTTACCAATTGATAACTTACTTTATAT
>CAXHFH010000102.1:0-8073 GCA_964015995.1 uncultured Alphaproteobacteria bacterium | reverse complement strand
CGCTGATCCGAACCTGTATAGCCCGCCATATTACGCGCCGTTTTGTCTGGCGCTGATTCACCATATCACCGGCGGGGCGTCTTTTGATTGGCTTGGTGTATCTCTCGGCGGGATGATTGGCATGGGCGTGGCGCATGTTGAAGGCGTGAATATGGAGCGTTTAATTCTGGTCGATGTCGGTGCGGAAATCCCCGGCAGCGCACTTGATCTGGTTACACAATTGGCACGTGCGCCCAGTGCCTTCGCAAGCAAAGATGCCGCCATAAAGGTTTTCAAACAACGCTGCGCCGCGTGGGGTATCAATGATGAAAAGATATGGGATCATCTGATCGCGCATAATATCATCGAAGAAGGCGATGGCCTGTATGGGTTTCATTATGATCCCGACATAGCATTGCCCATGAGCGATGCAAATGATGATCTGGTGTTCTGGGGTATCTGGGAGGGCATAACGCAACCCACGCTGCTTATTCGCGGCGGGAAGTCCGTTTTATTGCCCGAAGAGATCGCGCAGAAAATGCAATCAACCTATAAAGGCGAAAAATTTGATGAGGTCGTGTTCGCGGCGTGCGGGCATGTGCCGAACCTGATGCAGGATGATCACATCGCCGCCATTACCGACTGGCTTACTAATAAAGAATGATTATAGCGCGTGGAATTCACCGCTTTGTTTATCAAGGCCGTAAAGCTGCGCGTTCTTAATGTCGAAATATAATCCGTGAATAAGCAACGTACCCGCCTTTATGCCATCGACGATAAAGGGAAAGTCTTTAAGGTTTTCAATCGAATTTTTAATCGCGGCCTGTTCTACTTTATGGCTGAGTGTATCAATATCAAGATCAGGGTTTTCGCTTAATACGGTCTTTGCACAATCATTCAAGATGGCCGTCCATTTCGGTACAAACATACCGCTGGATTCAATGCCTTTAACCCCGTCACAACAGGCACGCACACCGCCGCAATAGCTGTGCCCCATGATGACGATATGCTCAATATTCAGACCCTTTACCGCAAATTCCAATGCGGCGCTTGTCCCGTGAGAGGCTTCATCGAGTTCGAATGGCGGAACAAGGTTGGCGACGTTGCGCACCACGAATAATTCTCCCGGCGCGGCATTGAAAATATGATCAGGATTGACGCGGGAATCGCTACAGCCAACCACCATGATTTTGGGAGATTGCCCGTCTTCTGCCAAACTGCGATAATGGTTTTTATCGTCCTGAGACAGAGATTCCTTATATCCGCGAACCAGATTTTCGATATTTTTCATACGCTTTATGCCTTTGGTTTTTTATTTGTTTAACAAGACCTTGAATTAAAAACGATGTCAACATCCCCCGTGGCTTATACACATGTTGCGCAAAATTCTGTTGGTTTTTAATTTTGAAACCCTTATCATAATCACCACAAACGCAATTTCCATGTCTTTTTTTCGAGTTCAAACGGCAGGTCTGTCACATGAGTAGAGCTTCATCACAAAGTCCCAGAATATTCGCCATCGCCAATCAAAAGGGCGGTGTCGGTAAAACCACGACGGCGGTTAATCTGGCGACGGCGCTTAGTGCGTTGGGACATCAGGTTTTGTTGATTGATATGGACCCGCAAGGCAATGCGGGTACGGGGTTGGGCATACGCCGCTCCAGCGTAAAGCATTCCGTTTATGACGTGTTGTTTGGCCGTGCGAGCGCCGAAGAATCGATTGTAAAAACCAAAGTGCCGCGTCTTTCGGTTATTCCTTCATCGGTACACTTATCCGGTGCGGATGTGGAATTATCAAACGCCAAAGGACGCGAAACGCGTTTGAAAACCGCCTTAAAAGACATCGCGGATGTGGATTACATCATTATTGATTGTCCGCCATCCCTGAACTTCCTGACGTTGAATGCGCTGGTCGTGGCGCAATCAATTATCGTGCCGTTGCAATGTGAGTTTTACGCGCTGGAAGGGCTCAGTCAGCTCACCAAAACAGTGAAGCTGGTGCAGAAACATTACAATCCTGATCTGGATATTCATGGCATTGTTTTAACCATGTATGACACGCGCACCCGCATCACGAAACTGGTTGCGGATGATGTGCGTGGCTATTTCAAGGATAAGGTCTATAATACCACGATACCTCGTAATGTCAGGTTGTCCGAGGCGCCGTCATATGGATTGCCCGCACTGGTTTACGACATGAAATGTGCAGGGGCGCAAGCGTATATCAAGCTCGCGCGCGAAATTTTGAACAGAGAAAAAGAACACTATAATCAAACGAAGGTAGCTTAAAGATGATGGAAGATTTAGATATCGCATTGGATGAATTACTCCCCGATGAAGAAGATAATAACGAGCCGATGGGTGGCTTGGGCCGCGGCCTGAACGCGCTGTTCGACGATGAAGAAGCAGGCTCTGTGATCGAAGAGATCGAACAACGTATTCAAAGTGAGCCGGAAGGCTCTCGCCCGCGCTATAATGTCGGGGTTGAGCAACTCTACCCAAGTCCGTTTCAGCCGCGCCGCATTTTCAGTGAAGACAGCATTGACGAATTGGCAAGCTCTATCGCGCAATATGGCGTGCTACAGCCGCTTTTGGTGCGTGAAGACCCCGAAAGACCGGAACATTATGAAATCATAGCGGGGGAGCGTCGCTGGCGTGCCTCACAACGGGCACAGCTTCATGATGTGCCGGTTATTATTCTGGATATCAGTGAACTGGACGCGTTTAAGATTGCCTTGATCGAAAATCTGCAACGTGAAGACCTCGACCCGATTGATGAGGCGATGGGCTATCAGAAATTGCTTGATGAATATGGGCAAACGCAAGAAGACCTTGCCAAGGCCGTCGGGAAAAGCCGCCCGCATATCACCAATATGGTGCGCCTTTTGAATTTGCCAAGCACCGTTCAGGCGCATTTGAGTGCAGGTGATCTGAGTATGGGACATGCCCGTGCATTGATTACATCAGGTGATCCCGAAACACTGGCGAAACAGGTTATCAGTAAGGGCCTTAGTGTGCGCCAAACTGAAAAACTCGCCGCTGATAAAAAGGGCGTAGCACAAAAATCACGCCCACGTCCGTTGACTGGTGCGAAGCCATCGAAAGATGCCGATACGGTTGCGCTGGAAAATGAGATCAGTAACGCCCTTGGCATGCAGGTCACAATCGACAGCACGGACGGTAAGTCCGGAAGGATTTCCATCGACTTTAAATCGCTCGATCAATTGGATGATGTTCTGCACCGTCTGTCAAACTACCCCGGCAGCCGCCTAAGCGGTTGATGGTCATCAGTCTTTATCATTCATTTTGTTAATGATGTGCGTGGCAGTTGCTGTTTTTTGTATGGCATATTGGTCGGCAAACTCTTCTACTTGTTTAAGGTTGGCTTTGCTCCGATGGCGGTTATACCAATCAACATGATGTCCGACTTCATGATATAGAAGGGTGTTGATGTACCATGATCTTAATGAATCTATGTTCCATTTTGCGATCCAAGTGCCTTTTACACGCTCTATAGCCGCATCCCATTTCTTGAGTTCTTTTGAAAATCGTGCTGAGGGTTTCTTCTTTCCTATGATCATATTCATGTCTTTAGGAAAGGGGTAGAGGACGATAAGGCGAACACCACTACCGCAAATAAATTCGGCAAAAGGAAGATCACCTTTTTCATAGTCTGATTTTTTAATTCTACGCAACCAAATATGCGTAATGCCCTTATAATCCTGTTCTGGAAGGGCTTTCATTGCGTCTTTTGCTTCTTCGGCAGAAATCGGAAAAAAGAAATCGCGAGATGGATTGTCTTCTATCAATATAGGAAGTTCATCGAATTCACTTGGCTTCTTTAAATTGTGCATGCGCATGAAAATATTATCGCTAAGGCGCAAGCGTTCACGACCGCCATAAATGTCACCAAATTTTCTACTTTTTTTCCATGGTGTTTGCTTGCGCATCATCAATCCACGCAGCGGCTGGCTTTTTCATCATGGCCTGAGGTGCCGAAGCGGCTTTCCAGAATGTCAAAAACATCGGCTGGTGGCACGTCATGATGGGATAGCATTACCATCAAATGAAACAATAAATCTGCGGCTTCGCTGCGGATGTTTTTTTGTGCTTCGGCATCATTTTTATCTTTATCCAGGGCGTAGGCTTCATCAATAAATTCCTGCGCTTCTTCCAGAACTTTCTCCGCGATTTTGGGGCTGCCTTTTTCATACAGGGACGCGACGTAGGATTTTTCACCCCCCGCACCTTTACGCGTTTGTAATACTTGATAAAGGGCGTTTAGAATGTGCTCGCTCATGACTTTGACTTTATGTTAAAATGTGACGTATATATAACGATAAATAAATAAACGGTGCAAGCGGGTATATAAGCGGATATGAGCTTCATTCAAGTAGATAAAAAAGCTGTGACAGAGGAAGAAGGGCAAGCTCTGATAGAGCAGACCTATGCCCTGATGCGTCCGCTTGGCACGGCGACGATGTTTATCCAGCCCAAAGATTTCGAGCCGCATTGGTTGGAAAAATTACCGACGATTTTGCAAAACCCGCTCAGTGGTTTCAGTAATAATAAGGGTATTCGTGACCAACTGACCAAGCAAGTCCAACAATTTTATTTAGATGGGCATCTGTCCCATTTGGAGCCTGAACCACGCAGCGAGGCCATTCGCGGGCTTCATGATGATGTTAAACAACATGCGGATTTGGTTTTGAAATCGCGTCTTACACCATCAGAGATGAAGTATATGGGCGCGTTGCGGCATCTGGATGATTATAACCCGCCTCACACAGTAAAGGCTGATGATTATAACCCGCCGATCCGTTCGGTGATCATAATGCCCTTTGAACAGGTGAATGGCGATGTCTTGCATAGAAGGCTGCTAAGGCAGGATGACACAGACGTCACCCCGACAAGACCGGGGATGAATGAACAATATCACTTTATGGGTCTGTGGCATGAGATTGGTCATGGTACAGGGGCGGAAGAACCACAAACAGAAACGATGACCGCGATCGTAACCCGTAAGGCGTTTGAAGATAACACATGCCTAACTGCGTTTGCAGATTTACGGGCGCATCGCGCCGTTTTAAGGCATGATAATATTGATGATGATAGCCACATCATGGTTCCTGAGCGCGAAGTTTATGGGTGGCCGATGGTAGAGGTGAATGATTATATTAAAGGTCTACCGCAAGAGACCATCGACGCGATGAGTGAAGACGATGTAATGAATATACGCCATCAGCCGTTCGCACATCTGGGGAATAGTGTCTGCATGGTTGCGGCTTTATTACGCGATAATTTTGAAGAGGCATGGGTAACAGGCGACTTAAAACAGCTTGGCACCGCCGCAGGCGAAATTAAAAACAGCCCGATTTTGAAAGATGATGAAAAACAAATTGCCGCGCGGTTCCAACTGGCGTGTGAGCGTTTATATTATGGCGCGCCTGCCTATGAAGAAGGCAATGATTTCATTGATGAAGAACTATTGGAAAGCGAACGTAAGCAACCGCTGACGTTTAAACCCGGCGAATTTATACCAGAATAGAGACACGCAAATGAGCTTTTTACAAATCGATCAAAAGGCCGTTACGGAAGAGGATGCCCGCGTGATGCTGACGCAGACTTATGCGCTGCAAGACCCGCTTGGTACGCCGACTTTATTTTTAAATCCCGATGATTTTTCACCGCACTGGCTAGAGCAATCACCGAAATTTTTGCAGGCTATTTTAAAAACTGAGCCCCCGAATAGCGGTAAAATCAGAGGTGAAATTCACGACCGCATTGATGCGTTTGTTGATCAGGGCATGTTTGATGATCTGGACGAAGTGCAGCGCGACCACGTGATTAAAACCCTGCATAAGGGCGCATTGGAATTGACGGGGATTATCGGGTTTGCGCGGCTTAATCCCGATGTTCCAAAAATGACGACACGCATTCATTTTCGTGATGTGGTTAAGGCGCATTATTTCCCTGAAGATGCTTATGATCCGCCGATCCGCGGTGTTGTCGTTACCCCGCAAACAAGTGTAAGCGCAGGGCAAATGGCAAAGTATTTTTCCGGTGATTATACGGATACCGCGCCTGAAATGCCCGGTACAAAATCACAACACCAATTCAATATTGTGTGGCATGAGGTGGGCCATGGTACGGGCGCGGGAGAGCCGCAAACGGAACTGATGGCGGGGCTGATTACACGTAAGGCGTTTGCGGATAATAAAATGCTTAGTATGAATGCGGATGGTCGCGCGGTGCGGGCGGTGTTCCAACAGGCTAATATGCGCCCTGATGTTATGTCGCATACGGGCATGATACCGGAACGTAATAAATATGGATGGCCGATGGTTGAGGTTAATGACTACGCAGCGCAGATGAATGAAGCCGTGATTGACGGACTGGACGAAGATGCCATCAAGCGTGTGCGTTTTCAAAAATTTGATCATCAGGGTGATGCGGTTAAAGGCGCGTCGAATGCTTTGAAATGGGAAGACCCCGCGGCGTTTGATAACAAAGATTTGGCGGCGCTTGGTGTGATTGCCTCGGGCTTGGCAGAGAAGCGCTCAACCCCGTCTGAACATGCGCAAATCTACAGCCGCTTCGCGCTTGCCTGTGAGCGTCTGATACAAGGCACACCCGCCTATGACGATGCGGGGGAGCATGAAGCGGAGCAAAGCTATATGACGTTCGATCCCGATCAATTTAATATGGGATAGAGCCTTACCTGACAGGAATACCTGCGGCCTTCATGACGTCTTTGGCTTCGGCAATTGTATATTCCCCGAAATGGAATATGGATGCTGCCAGAACCGCGCTCGCGTGGCCTTCTTTGACGCCTTCAACCAAATGATCGAGTGTGCCGACACCGCCTGATGCAATCACGGGAATGCGCACCGCATCACAGATCGCACGCGTCAGCGGAATGTTAAAGCCTTGCTTTGTGCCGTCCCGATCCATAGAGGTCAGCAGGATTTCCCCCGCGCCGTAGTCCGCCATTTTGATCGCCCATTCCACCGCATCAATGCCTGTGCCCTTGCGCCCGCCATGGGTGAAGATTTCCCACCCGTCTGATCCGTCTTCCTTCGCCTTGGCATCAATGGCAACGACGATGCACTGGCTGCCGCATTTATCGGATGCTTCTTTCACGAAGTCAGGGTTTTTGACGGCCGCCGAGTTGATGGAGACTTTATCCGTTCCCGCGTTCAGCAAATTCCTGATATGGGATATTTCCGATATACCGCCGCCGACAGTCAGGGGGATGAACACTTCGTTCGCGACTTCTTCAACCATATGAATGATGGTGTCGCGTCCCTCATGCGTTGCGGTGATATCAAGAAAGCACAACTCGTCTGCGCCCTGATCATTATAGATTTTGGCCTGTTCAACAGGGTCGCCCGCATCGACGATATCGACGAAATTCACGCCCTTGACCACGCGGCCATTATCAACATCAAGGCAAGGTATAATTCTGGTTTTAAGCATTCGCGCTTTCCTTTAAGGCATCTTCTTTCGAGGCACGGCCATGCGTGGCATAGCGTAAAATAATATAGCCCCAAATCCCTGAAAGCAATGAGCCGACCATAATACCGATGCGCTCATCGAACAGCATGTTCACGCCCGTTTCCTCAAAGGCGAGAGAGCCGATAAACAAGCTCATGGTAAAGCCAATACCACACAGTACGGCAATCCCGTATAGAGAGAGCCACGTTGCGCCCTCCGGCATGTCGGCTAACTTGAATTTTATACCGAGCCAGCAGAGGCTGAAAATTCCGATTTGCTTACCAAAAAATAATCCCGCCGCAATGCCGAGCGGTACAGAGTGCAATAATTGTTGCGGACCGACACCGGACAGATTGACGCCCGCATTACAAAAGGCAAAAATCGGGATGATGAACAACGCCACGGTGTAATGCAGATCATGTTCTAATGTTTTCAGTGGAGAGCGATCAGGGTTTTTCTTGTCGCTCATTGGGATAAAGAATGCCAAAACAACCCCCGCCAATGTCGCGTGTACGCCTGATTTGAGCAGCGCCGTCCACATCACCAAACCAACGGTGAGATAGATACTTTTCGCGACAACACCGAGGCGATTAAGGA
>CAXHFH010000101.1:0-8104 GCA_964015995.1 uncultured Alphaproteobacteria bacterium | reverse complement strand
ATACTCAGACGTCTCGTGGGCTCGGAGATGTGTATAAGAGACAGGATAAAATCCAGATCGCTTATATCTGATTGAAAAGTAGTCAAATCCGACCACAAAAAACGTTTATCACTATCAAATTCATTTAGATTTTCTTTTGCTACAGTCAACGCCTTGTGGTCTGCATCAATACACAAAAGCTGTGATATATTCTTATATTCGGATAAGAGGTGATGCGATAAATACCCGTAACCACAACCCAAATCAGCCCCTACTCCGGCGATATCCTTCGGTAAATATTCCGTAAGGATTTTTGATCCCGTATCGATTTTATCCCAACCGAAAACGCCCGGTTGCGAAATAAAAGTACTCTTTAAAACTGGCTGTGCTTCACCTGCCTTGATGGCCTGAGACAGAGCCGCTTCGTCAGGACTTTGTTTTACTGCCCAAACAGCCCGCGCCTTGTTACGGGATTCTTGCTCGATACCCTGAAAACCTAAGCCCTGCATCATTTTTTTAAGACGGGCGCCCCCCGCTTTATTATCAGCGGCACAGACCAGAACACCACCTTCACGAAGACACTCTGATCCCTTGGCTATCATATACTGTGCTTCGATTATATTTTTAGGGATCAGTATAAAAACAGCATCATAACTGCGCACCTCGTCTGGAAAATCGTAAAAAACCTTTAATCCGGCCTTAGATAATATATCGGCGTGCGGTTTGAAATGTTGTTGCAGGGTTATGGTGTGCTTTTCAAAATCTAACAGGTCATCATGGAATTGCGCATTTAAAAACAAACACTGCCCGCCATCATTTGGAAACGAAGTGTTTTGTATTAAATAAAATAATGTGTCGACTGCATTTTTCATCATGGCAACTAATACATGAAACGGTTCAAAAACTCACGTATAAAACAAGAAAAAAGCCATGGGATTATTTGATCAAACTTTAAGAACGCCATGGCAATTCACATATTATTCTGTAAAAATATTTCTAATATTGTGATGAAAACCTATGCAGCGAAATTAACCTTATGAACAATGAATCAGACATGGCCTTCGAAGAACCTGAAGCCAGCCCGGAACCCACAACCGAAAATAAACCCATAAAACCCGGCAAAGCCAAGAAATATGTTTTAGACTATGACGGAAAAACAGGCGCGCTGTATAAGTTATTCCTCCTCGATTTTTTCATGCGTATCATCACGATTGGTATTTATTCATTTTGGGGAAAAACGCGACTTAGAAAGTATATTTTCTCACGTCATGCACTTGACGGCGACCGTTTTGAATATACGGGGACTGGCGGCGAATTGTTCAAAGGATTTCTGAAGGTTTTACCGATTTTGGTCATTCTTTTCGTTCCTTTAGCATTACAGGGTGTCAACCCACTTTTCAGCCTATTTTATATTCCTTTAGTTTATTGCGTCGGTATCGCAATCTATGGCGCGACGCGTTATCGCTATAGCCGCACCCGTTGGCGCGGTGTTCGTGGGTATCTGGATGGATCAACGATTGGCTATGCTAATTTGGCGTTCGGGCGGATGCTCCTCAATTTCATCACATTGGGCTTTGCAATCCCTTCATCAGATATCGCCAAACACAGATACATCATGAACAATGCCTATTTCGGCAATGTGAAAGCGGAATTCACTGGTGATTCAAAGGTGTTATTTGGTGCCTACATCAAGTCTATGTTGCTTGTTTTCTTTCTTTTCATTGCTTTAGGTGGTTTATTTTACGCAAGCTTTGCGATGGCGCAAAATGGAGATTACTCTGGCTACGATCAATCACAATATAGTTCTGAAAAAAAATACGATGATATGAATTTTAGCGAGTTTAATTCTGAATTCGGACATCTCGCAGGAGAGTTAAACGCACACACATTTATAATAGCAACGGCTAGCTTTTTAGTTATATTCATACCGTTTCTTATCTTCCCGATTGCACGATCTATATATGTTGCCGCATTAATGCGTGAGAAAATGCGCGGCCTAAAAGTCGGTCACCTGAAATTCATGTGTACCGTCACGGCAGGAAAGTTAATCAAGCATAAAATGGCCAATGCGCTCATACTGCTCCTCACGCTCGGCTTAGGATTCCCGTACATCGTTCAACGCAATATCCGCTTTATGGTGCGCCATCACATCATCATGGGTGATTTAAAGGCTTTCCAAGCCGAGCAAGGTAAGGATCAAGGCCTGACCTCTGGTGAAGGACTTGAGACAGGCTTTGACATTGACGCCGGGTTCTTCTAGAGCATTATGTCTGTTAACGTTGCCTCAGCTGTAAAATTCTATGATGGTAAAACCAGTAAGGTTCATATTGTTGATGTTGTTTTTTCAGGATCAATCCTGCACATAACCGACAGCACGGGCGATAATCTGGCATCATGGTCGATTGCAACGATCAAAATTCTAGAGCCCCCCTCTCCACCTGTACCCGGCATTATATCTTCAGATGTTGCGCCTGATGCACGGCTTCACATAGAGGCTGGTAAAGGTTGGACATACATCAAATCACGTATCCCAAGACATAATAAGAAACTATGGCTCTTGCCGACGCATTGGAGCTCCTTTTTCGGATACGGTCTTGTCTCGGTCTTATCGCTCGCATTTCTTTTCATCATGTTTCCGCGCGTTTTGGGCAATCTAGCACTCATCATGCCAGCCTCATGGGAAAACGCCCTAGGTGAGCATGTCATGGAAACGATGGTGGGTTCAGATAGAACCTGTAGCGCGGCTGATGGGCAAAAAGTCCTGAACGATATGACCCGTAAAATTCAGGGGCAAATGACCCGCGATGTGAAATATGATGTTCGTGTCATTAATAACAACTATATGCTCAATGCGTTTGCCGCCCCCGGGGGACACATCATTATTTATAAGAAAATAATCGATGATGCAGGGAGCCCCGAAGAACTCGTCGGTATCCTTGCTCATGAAATGGCGCATGTGGAATTACGACACGCAAGTAAAAGTGTCATCCGTAACCTTGGTTTGGGGTACACCTTATCGGCAATATTCGGAAATGTTGGCACGCTTGAATCTGCGGCTAGCTTGCTCAGTCAGATGAGCTATAGCCGCGAAGATGAGCGCAGCGCAGATGCACACGCTAAGAAAACGCTAAGCGCGCTGAATATTAACCCCAGAGGCTTGCAAGAATTCTTGGAGCGTGTCGCCGAAATGGAACCGAACATTGATATTAAGGGTATAGAATTTTTAAGCTATTTATCGTCTCACCCTGACACGAGAGAGCGCATTAAGGCATTAGAACAGGATCAAACTCAAAGATATACCGCGCCAATGTCTGAACGTGAATGGAATGCAGTACGTTCGATTTGTGACCAAACGAAGCCGACAACCTACGAATAAAAATTATTCAAAAACGCCTTTTAGATCTTCAAAACCTTTTTTGAATTTATCGACTTCCTTATCATAGCTTTTCTTCAAGTTCTTTTTGAAAACTTCGCCAGTACTCACACCAATTTCATTGAGAGCATCAAGGGATAAGCCTTCCAAGAAGCCTGCGCTATTCGCAGTCTCATTAAACTCTTCCAGAACAGCATCCATAACTTGCGCGATGGCTTCCTCTGCCAGAATACCATTTTCCTTTTCACCTATATCTTCAAGATGTATATCCGCCACCTTCACAGTCGGAAGATCATCCTTAGACAAAAGTGTTACACTTGGTGTTAACTGCGCCTTGGTTAGAGAGAATTTTTTGACAATGACTTTAATGTCCGAACCATGAGATGTGGTCGTCGTTTGCGTAGAACCAGAATCAGCTGTTTTTTCTGCTTTTTTCTTAAGTGCCCCCAAGTTCGCGCCCTTATCCGTTACCTCAAGGTTAACAGCCGTACCATCAACTGTGATGTTCGAGAACGTCAGAAGTTTCTTTGTAAAGCTTTCACCTGCAACCGAGATCGTACTTATCGTGATCGCATTTGGTTTACTATACCCAGGTGGATTAGCAACGGCGACATCACTCACAATCACCTTCTTCTGATCAAGCAATATCTGCATCTTACCAATAGTCACCGGAACGCCTAGTGCATCACTTGCCGCTCGTTCCGTAAAATCTTTTGCCAGAGAATCCATATTGACGAAAATATAGCTGCCGATAATGACAAAAAACAAAACGCCTATTCCCAACAATAACAGTGAAAATTTAGCGGTTTTTTTAACAGCAGACATACGGACCTCACTTATGATTTTGCGATGATATACCCTACATGTAGCGGATTTTCGAGAAATAAAAAAGGCCTTTTCCTACAAAGTGTGTGTGGGGAGAGAGCTTGTAGAGAAAAGGCCTATGAGTTTGTCTGCTTTTATTATTATTCACTCAAACGCAGCAGACGCGTGGTTTTTATTTGCTTTTTTTCTTGGATAACAGTCCCGTCTTTGTTGTTCCGGCTACTGATCCGTTAATTGGTATCATCCGCGGTTTCTTTTCTTCAGGAACCTCACGCACGAGAGCAACAGTCAACAAACCATTTTCCATTGTCGCATCGACGACGCGGATATGGTCAGCGAGTCTGAATGAGCGCTCGAAACTGCGTGTCGCGATACCGCGATGAAGAAAGCTTTTTTCAGCAGTCTTTTCTTTATCTGAATGTGACGCCGAGATACTCAAGCGATCATCCTGAACAATGATATTGATATCTTCTTCCGAGAAGCCTGCTACGGCCACCGTTATCAAATACTCATCATTCTCATTTTTTTCTATATTGTATGGTGGATAGGATTCAAACCTATCTTCTTTATCGTTCAACAAGGTTTCAAAAAGATCATTAAACCGATCAAAACCAACAGATTGACGCATTAGTGGTGTAAAAGTTGCTAGATTGGACATAGTCTCCTCCTATAATTAAGCAAGGTTACATTTTTAAATTTGAGACCCTACATTAGGCATCTCATGTTGTAATAATATTACCCAACAGCAACTTAAAAGTCAATATTAGTTTTTTATTATGTATCAATGTTTTAGAATTTTTTTATTTAGAAACTGGCTCTAGTCTTAGTATTTTCCCATCATGACTATCTGTCAGAATATATAAAAAGCCATCTGGCCCAGACTTTACGTCCCGAACACGCTCACCAAGGTCTTGCAATAAAACCTCCTGCTCTATCACCACATTCCCCTCAAGCTTTAATCGCCGAAGATGACGATGCGCCAAAGCGCCAAGGAATATATCTCCCTTCCATGCAGGGAATTGATCACCATCGTAAAAATCCATACCACTGGGTGCGATAGACGGATCCCAAAACACAACAGGCTGCTCCATTCCCGGTGCATCCGTTTTATCCGATATGACAGCACCACTGTAATCAATCCCGTACGTGATTTCTGGCCACCCGTAATTGGAGCCTGCTTTAAGAATATTCAACTCATCGCCGCCACGCGGCCCATGCTCGTGGTACCAGATGCTGTTGTCTGATGGCCTCAGAGCTATGCCCTGCGCATTACGAACGCCATAAGCATAAATCTCAGGCTTGTGGTTAAGATTACCAAAAAACGGGTTATCAAGCGGAAAAGAACCATCATCATTGATACGAATGATAGTACCTAGATGATTGCCTCTATTCTGCGCCTCTTTCATGAAGGCGTAACGGTCGCCGAGTGTAATAAACAGTGTACCATCCGGCGCAAAAAGAAGTCGTGAACCATAATGGTTTTGCCCATCAGTTTTTGGATCAGCGCGGAATATCACTTCCAAGTTTTCAAGCTTTTTATCATGAAGATTTGCGCGTGCAACTTCTGTTCCCGCGCCCCCCTCATCTGAACCAGCATAGGAGAAATACACGAGCTTGTTTTGTTCAAAATCAGGATGCACAACCACATCTAACAAACCGCCTTGGCCTTCAATATACATATTGTCCGGCAAGCCTGTTATCGGTTCATCGTCTAGTCCATCATCACCGACGAGGCGCAAGCGACCTTCTCGCTCACTCACCAAAAAACGCCCATCAGGTAAAAATGCCATACCCCACGGGTACTCTAAGCCTTGCGCGATAGTTGTGATTTTAAAGGATTGATTATCTGGCTTATCCGATGCTTGGGTACGCATCAGAACCATCCCCCCTATGGCCAATCCCCCCAGAATAGCGATGTATAAAACAATTTTTTTCATGCGTTACTTTGTTTTAATTACATTATTTAACCCATCCGCGCTTCTGATATGCAAATCACGCTGCGGGAATGGAATCTCGATATTTTCCTCTTTTAATTTCTTCCAAATTTCTAATCTGATTTTGGTTGAAATAGCATACTGATCGACAATATTGCGCAGGAAAACACGTAAATCAAAAATCAACGCACTATCGCCAAAATCCTTAAAATGAACCGTTGGTAAGGGACTGCTGAGTACTGAATCGTTATCTTTCGCAACCTCCAAAAGCAAATCATGCACACGCTGCGGGTCGCAATCATATGTAACGCCAATCGTAATAATCAGACGGCCAATGCGGTCTTTATGCGTCCAGTTTTTAACAGATGAGGAAATCAGCTCAGAATTTGGAATAATGATGGATGTCCGGTCTAGTGTTTCAATTTCAGTTGCGCGTACACTAATCTTTTTAACAACCCCCTGCCCTGAGTTTAAAATAACCCAATCGCCGACCTTAATCGGTCTTTCAAATAATAATATCAGGCCAGATACAAAGTTACTGACAATACTCTGAAGGCCAAAACCAATACCAACCGAAAGCGCACCAGCAATCAACGCCAAATTACTAAGGTCAAAACCAACAGATGATATGGCCGATGTTAGCGCAATAGTTAAACCGATATAACCAACAATCTGAACAAATGACAGCTGTACAGATTCCGCCATTCTTGTTTTCGGTAAAACTTTTTTACGCAATACTTTTTGAACTGTACGCGTCAGGAAAAGTAAGACAATAAACAACACGATAGCCGAGGCAAGACTAGTCAGTGATATAGTAATACCGCCAACCTTGAAACCAAACAGAGCCTGGAAAATAAGAAGCTTAATGCCCTCCCACTCAACACCAATGACTGCGGCGACGACAGGCAAGCTCAATGCAAATAGCAACGTATCAAGCAACAATGAAAGCCAGAACAGAACAAGCCGATCCTCTTTGTCAGAACTTTGATAGAAAAATTTTTCAATCCACAACAATAAAGGGCGCAGCATTGCGCGTATAATAGCAATGGCAAAGGCAAAGTTAGTAAGCAAAATCGCACGTTCAAAAATAAATCGTGTTAACGCAACATACCCCATCGCATTCGCGAAAATCAGGAACAGTCCTATGATTATACCAATGTAGAAAAAGCGCCGCTTGATAAGATAAATTTTCCCCTCATCTTTTGAACGCAAAAGCACGGTAAAGAAAACAAGCAAGATAAGGGCAAATATAGTGGTAACAATAAAGCTTTGTGCAATTGCAAGCTCTACCGGCACACCAAATTGTCGCCCTGTTTCTAATAGGATAAAATCTAAGGCAAAAAGTCCCGTGGCCGTTATACTTAGGATACCAACAGTTTTGCGTACCGCAGAAGCGCATACAAGCATCCATGACTTAGTAAAAGCATAAATAACAAACAAGGCAAAAACAAAGAAATAATACGCAAAGTTCTGATTTACATCGACGATCAAACCATGCTTTCTAATCACGATAAATATCAAGGCAAGACCGACAAAACCGGTAATCAATGTATATAAAATACGAAATCCGGAACGCTCCAATCTTTGCGTAAGCGTCGGCTCATTAATAGATTTTAACTTTCTGTGTAAACCGCGCGTGTTGATCACAAGAGACAAAAAGAAAAACGCCACAAAAAGGCCAACGGATATTGTAAAAGATCGCGCAAATGTTTTCTGTTCATCTCGTGTTTTATCAGAAACAAATCCCGCCCATCCTTCATACACAGAATACACGGCCAAATCTTTGTCCCTTTGCGCTTCTGCCCACAGATCAGGATTAAACGGTGACATTTTATTTTCGAGAATTTGTTCAACAAACTGATTACGCCGAATTGCTGCGAGCCGTTCCAGAAATCTCGTTGCCTTCGAACTTAAAGCTTCCGCTTGAGTTACAATACCTTTTATCATTAAGGCTTCTTTGTTAAGCCTTTCGCGAAGCTCACGAATATTATTC
>CAXHFH010000100.1:0-8119 GCA_964015995.1 uncultured Alphaproteobacteria bacterium | reverse complement strand
AAGGGTGGTTAAAATTTTAAAACGGTTTTTATTTCTATTTACCATCGCCTGCATTTTTACCGCACCAGTCGCATTTTACGTTTTAGATTGGAAATCCATTATTGGGATCCAAACTAACCCGGTATTAGAAAGCGCGAAGAGCGGCAACCCTCAGTCTATGTTCTGGATTGGCAATTATTTTTATTACGGCCATAGCGGAACTAAAGTAAACCGTGAAGAAGGCGTAAAATGGTGGGAAAAAGCCGCAGAAAAAAATCACGCCGAGGCTTTTAACTCTCTAGGATTAAAATATAAGAAAGGTGAATATTTCCCACAAGACATCAAAAAAGCATTCACCTACATCCAAAAGGCCTGCCATTTGGGAAGCATGCATGGGTGCTATAACTTATCTGGAATGTACAAAAATGGTCTAGGCACCGAAAAAGATACAGGAAAGGCATTTAATTTGTTAAAAACAGCCGCCGCGCATAATCATGGACAATCTCAATACATGCTTGCGATTTTTTACGCTTATGGCGTCGCGGGCCCGCAAGATAAAGTAGAAGCCTATGCATGGTTTTATACTTTTAATAATAAAATGAAAAAGGATGCCCCTTCACAAAATGTGTTTAATTCTGATCTTTATAATAAAAGCGTCAATGAGTTAAACAAAGTTATATCGTCAATGACTGATGACGAACAAATAAGTGCAAATGCAAAAGCATCAGAATACAGCAAGAAATACCTATCGGCTTATCCCTAAAACCCTTCCATTCCCTGTAAATCCTTGATTTAATATTGCCCATCAACCATGGGAGAAGGTGAAGGATGGTTAGATATCTTTTTATTTTAAATATTGCGATCTACGTAATTTGGACAACGCCCTCAAATGCGGGAAGTTTGATATCAAAGCCATATCCGCAAAAAAGTTTACTTTGTAAAGGACATGAATTTAAGATTCCTGATTTTCCTTTGGTAACTGAAAATTTAGATAACCTTTACCTAATTTATAATGAAACCACCTGCACGCCAGATAAAATAAAAATCGTACTTGGGTTTGGTAAAGATTGCCGCGGACAAAATATGTGTATGGTGGGACGGTTCGGGATCATGAAAATTGATAATGTGTTCCTAAACCGTCTGGAACGCTTAATGAAAAGCGCACATGAAACCGTCATAATCACAGACCCGCAGCAAGGATATTTCAGTCCATCTGAATGCAACACTTACTGTACACCATCACAACTGACATGGTTTCAGGACGGCTATGCCTATATGCTCGATTCCGTCGTTGATATAAACGTGCAGGAAAAAATGGTTAAGGCCGCACGGGAATATATTGAGAGATATGGCGAAGCATCAAAATGATAGAAGTGATGATGTTTATTAATTTTATACTTCTTTTCGCCACCTATATCGTGTCCAAAGGAAGTGCATCCGTCAAAATTCTACGGGATGCGGGCTTACTAGACGAAGAAAAAGACATAAAGCGCCTGAAAATACTTTATATTAAATCTGCCTTTTTTAGCATTTTACCCGCTATCTTCGGAGTAGCCGTTTTCAAAGACATAAACTATCCTGATACATGCGTGACCGGGTCTTTATTTCTTTTGTTCAGTGCGGCCATTTTATATGGAGTCCCGCTCATAGAAGAGGATCGCTTGAGAATGCTCAATTTTGGCGAAAAAAAAGAAGCTGAAGTTGTAGATTTTAAAAATCTTAGATACACAAATTTAATTGAATATCTTCCTGAAAATAATATCAATACTCACAAAACAAGCATAGGCAACAACTGGTTTGGGGGATCTTTTGGTATATTTACTTTCGTTCAATATGAAATCGGTGACAAAATAACGGTCTTCACCCATCCCAAAAATGAAAACAAAAGCATAATTTACACTCCCAAACTCTGGGATCACTACTACATCAGAAAATAATGCTTATTCTTTTCTTCACATAACACACAATCCTTGCTATAAAACGCGCCATGGGTCGCAGCCTACCCCATTTAACAAAACAAGGGTTTTTAACTATGAAGACTTTAGTCGTTTGCTCGGGCGGATTGGACTCCGTCACCTTGGCCTATAAGGTCGCCGCCGAAGATGAGCTTCTCGGCCTGATTTCCTTTGATTACGGGCAACGCCACGCCAAGGAGTTATCCTTTGCGCAGACCGCCGCGCACGCGTTGGGCGTGCCCCATGACATTCTGGATATTGCCAAAATCGGCGCGCAGCTCAGTGGCTCTGCCCTGACCGATGATGTGGACGTGCCCGATGGGCATTACGCGGAGGAGAGCATGAAAACCACCGTTGTTCCCAACCGCAACGCGATTATGCTGAGCATTGCGTACGGCATTGCCTCCGCCAGAAATGCGGACGCCGTGGCCACCGCCGTTCATGGGGGGGATCATTTTATCTATCCCGATTGCCGCCCCGCCTTCATTCAATCGTTTGAGACTATGCAAAACCACGCCCTAGAGGGGTTATCGAACATCAAACTCTACACGCCGTTTTTGGATAAAACCAAGGCCGATATCGCCGCCGAGGGCGCGCGATTAGACGTGCCGTTCAAAAAAACATGGTCCTGTTATAAGGGTGAAAAGCTGCATTGCGGACGCTGCGGCACATGCGTAGAACGCGCCGAAGCGTTCGACATTGCGGGCGTCGAAGACCCGACACGATACAAAGATCCGTTTTTCTGGAAGATAGCAGTCAAGAAAGGGGCGGCGTAACAACATGTACACAATTCATAAGGAATATCATTTTTCAGCCTCGCACATATTGCCGCAACTGCCCGCCGATCATCCGTGCGCGCGCATGCACGGACATAATTACGTGGTGGAGGTTGAACTGCAATCCGAAGAGCTGAACCAATACGGCTTCGTGCGGGATTACCGCGAATTGGACGAGTTGAAACACTATATCGATTCAACCATCGACCACCGCCACCTGAATGATGTTTTGGGCGATGATAACGTCACGGCAGAAAATCTGGCGAAATTTCTGTATGATTGGTGCATCAGCCGATGGAGCGAGGTCGTCGCCGTACGTGTGCGCGAAACCCCGAAATCCTGCGCGGAATACAGGCCGTCATAGTCATGGCACAAGATAAAATTCGCATATCCGAGATTTTCGGCCCCACAATTCAAGGGGAGGGAGCGCTGATCGGGCAACCCACTGTTTTTGTGCGTACGGGCGGCTGCGATTACCGATGTTCTTGGTGCGATACGCTGCATGCGGTGGATAATGACTTTCGCGCCGATTGGACACCGATGAGCGCGGCGGAGATCTTCGCGGAAGTCGAAAAACTCTCCGGCGGGAAACCGATTATGGTGTCCTTATCCGGTGGAAATCCCGCGATACAACCGCTCAAACCACTCATAAAACTCGGCCATGAGAAAGGTTATACCTTCGCGCTCGAAACCCAAGGCTCCATCGCCAAAGACTGGTTCGCGGATTTAGACGTGCTCACCCTGTCTCCCAAACCGCCATCAAGCGGCATGGATACTGATTACGATCTGTTGACAGAATGTATCAAGCGCGCTGGGGATAATGCGGATATCTCGCTAAAAATTGTTATTCAAGACGAAGCGGATTATTTATATGCTCGGCAGCTATCGCGGAAATACCCCGATTTATCGATGTACCTGCAACCCGTGAACCACACACCGCCACCTGTTGATAAAGAGTGTGCAGAAATCGACATAGATGGTATTATGTCGCGCATGCTATGGCTGGTTGAGCGCGCAGCGCAAGACCACTGGCACGATGTACGCATCCTTCCTCAACTGCATGTTCTGTTATGGGGCAATCAACGCGGCGTTTAAAAACAATATGAACGAAAACAATTCAGATCAGAAAAAACCGTATAAAGAGCGTTCGCTCGGTAAAGTGCTGATCACCGGATTTTTCATCATTCTATTATTGCTTTGCGCGTTCGCGCCCATCGTCATCGGGATAAACGAATTTATAACCGCACATGGCAGTTTCACCCAACCCTTCGTCCTGTATAGCGGCATGTCGGGATTATTAATCGCGCTTATCTGGTCACTGATGATTGCGGGCATTTACGCCCTGACGAAAATTGATCCTGAGACTGAAACAACGCGATCAAAACTGACATCCGCCCTTTTTGGTGTACTGTTTTTCGGCGTTTGGATTTGGATATTTTATACCTACGAAAAACCGCTGACGCTGCACTACGTTGAGACTTACATCAATATAGAAGGCACGGAATATGTTTTATGTGATGAGAAAAACAAAACAACGAACAAATCCCAATATTCAAAGGTTTTTGTTTTCGCCAAAAAAGATGTAGAATGTAGCCCGTATGAGGCTCTAAACCTCCGTACGCTTGACCGTAAAAAAGATACGCAAAAGATTGAAGATCTAAACGCACAATATCAATAATGAACAGGAGCAGTAAATGAGCGAAGAAACAACATTTGAAGACCTAACGCAGCTTGGCAGCAAAGTCCAAATCCCTGAAAGCCCCGAAGTGGCCGAACTGGAACGCATCGTAAACCCGAAGCCGACCATGCCATATAGCGTACGTTTCACCATGCCTGAATTTACATCGCTTTGCCCCGTGACAAGCGCCCCTGACTTCGCGCATCTTGTGATTGATTATGTACCAGGTGCGTATCTGGTGGAGAGCAAATCGCTCAAGCTCTATTTAAATTCATTCCGCAATCACAACGGATTCCATGAAGAATGCACATTGGAAATCGCCCATAAAATCATCAAACGTGTTGTGCCGAAATGGCTGCGTATTGGTGGATATTGGTATCCACGCGGCGGCATGCCGATTGACGTGTTTTACCAAACAGGCGATGTGCCAAACGGCGTTTGGATTCCCGAACAAGGCGTAGCCCCGTATCGTGGCCGCGGTTAACTTGAAAAAATTTCTATCCTTATTAAATCGTCGCAGCGCAAAAGAATTTGAATTCAAATGTTCGTGTTGCGGCGATATACATCAAGGCATCCCTTCCTATGTCTCGCAATACCCGCCCCTTTATCACACAATCCCTGAAGAAGAACGTGAAACACGCGTCAATATTAGATCAGATGACTGTGTCATCGATGAAGAATGGTTTTTCGTTCGTGGCTGTATTGAGATTCGTGTCCGTGGATATTCTGATCCCTTTGTTTGGGGCGTATGGGTATCTCTGTCACAGGATAATTATCAAAAATGGCTGGAACATTTTGATCAAAAAGAACGCAGTCACGTCGCCCCCTTTTTCGCTTGGCTCACGCCTAATTTAGGCCCGTATCCAATAACGGATGAAAGCCTTAAAACGATGGTGCATTTACGTGACAATGGCATCCGGCCATTTATTGAGATTCAAAAAACAAGTCATCCACTTTCCATCGAATACCACAAAGGCATCTCTCCTGATCGTTTAATCGAAATTTATGAAATGATGGAACACCCGAAAGACAATTAAACCCGCCAGACGCGGCCTCGGGTCAGGATGCCGAGCAGGACAATGCTTGCCACACTCCACACGGTTGAGCGCAGTTGGGTGGAGTGTTTACGCCCATGACATTCGGTTGCGAAATGCTGGCAATTATAGCCGAACAGATTATACCGTTTACCGATGTTTGATCGCGCGCTGGCCTCAACGATTGCGGGGGACAGATCACTGGGAAATCCTTTGGAGCGTATCTTGCGCCCGCCGGAAAATGTGTTCAAATCTTCTTCTACCACATAGCCGCTGCGTTTTGATCCGGCAATCACCGTACCTGCGGCGGTGTAGATTCCATCATGCTCCACGCCCATGCGCCAGTTGATGCTTAAGATTTCGCCTTGTCTGAACATTGCACTATCTCCTTATAATCTCATGCCCTCAATCTAGCATATTTTTTACCTAAAAGCCCATAACTGAAAAATAGAACGCATAAAACAGCACCCACAGACCGATATGAATGCGGGATATATGCGCCGCCGTGAGCTTTGTTTTCAAGGCTTTAGCAATGATATGGGTAAGCGCCGTGACACTGAGAAAACGAGCCATACGCGCACAAATTGATGCAAGAATAAACAAAACTAATGGTGTAGATAAATGCCCTGTCCAAACAGCATAAACTTTATAAGGCACACCAGAAAACATCCCACCAATCATTATATTAAACAAATCCGCTTCGGTGTCTGTATTCTCAACATTTGTAATCATCTGATCTGATATCGCAGGAATATAGTTTAAGAACTCTTGCGAGCCTTCATATGCATATGCCCCCATATAGTACATTAGAACACCACCAAAAAGCGCGCCCCATATGGCATAGAAAATGCTGATGTACGCCTCTTTCGGGTTCGTCAGTGCAATGCGGCTGAGCCAGACATCAGGGACGATGAAAAAGAATGTGGCCTCCGCGAACCCCCAGATAAAGCTGATGAGGCGCGTTTTTACAGCCATTCTTTCGGCTCCATCTCGGCAGCTAAGCAATCAAAGCTATCCTCTAATGCAGTGATGAGTTTGGTGCGGTCACCCGCCCATTTCAAAGGCTCGCCGATATTGATCTCACAGACAAACGGCACAAGAAGCGCTTCGCCGCGCGGCAATGATTTCCCAAGTCCGTGCATGAAGACGGGGCTGATTTCGATCTCGGGTTTAAGCTCCAGTAATTTGGAGATTCCATATTTCAAAGGCTGACGTTTTTCAGGATCACCGCGCGTCCCTTCGGGGAATATCACAACCGTATAGCCCGCATCTAACGCCTCAATGACAGGCGCGATTGGGTCTTTGGTTTTATCTTCCCCCTTACGATCAATCGGGATAATGCCGATGATGTTTATCGAAAACCATGTCAGCAGGGGCGTACGGCAGAAATAATCCTTCGCGGCAACGACTTTGACACGCGGTAAATCCTTGAGCTTAAACAAGCTCATCAGCACCATCGCATCAAGATGGGAATTATGATTAGCGGCGATCAAACGTGGTTGATCAATGTTCAGGCGGCGCAGGTTTCGTACATTCAGGCCGAGCAGGATAATAAGAACGGGGCGCACAATCACCCCGTAAAATGCGCCGCGCAAAAATCTGATCACGCTATCCCGCATAGTAGAAATACCTCACCATATGGAAGAAGAGTGGCGCGCTGAGGCTTAAGGAATCGATGCGGTCGAGGATACCGCCATGCCCGGGGATCAGCGCGCCCGCATCCTTAATCTTCAAATCCCGTTTCAGGGCAGAGAATGTCACATCACCGATAAACCCCGTCACACCGAGCATCGCGCCAACCGCAATCGCAAAGGGGATGCTGAAGGGGGTGAGGAAGAAGGACAGCAGCACCGACATGACAGTCGTGGTTGCCACACCGCCCAAAAACCCTTCCCATGTTTTATTCGGGCTGACGTTGGGCATGATTTTGTTTTTGCCCAGCATCTTACCCCAGACATATTGCGCAACGTCATTCCCTTGATTTAAAACCGCCAAGAACAGGATAAGTGCAGGGCCACCAACCGTACCGCCAGCAAGGGGAAGTTTCATCAGCATCGCGGCGTGGGATACCGCGAACACCGTGATCATCAAGCCCCAACTAATCGCAGAAACGGAACGCAGAAACCCTTCCGTTTGCCCCGCCATGAGCAAGCGAAACGGCAGTAAGAAAAACACCCAAACGGGAATAAAGACAATGAATAATCCGTATTGACCCGTGGCCACAAAGAAATATTGCACGGGGATGGTCAAATACGCCCAGAACAGCACCCGCCGATCGGCGCGGCGCAGGGGGATGATGGAGATAAATTCCTTAAACGCCAGAAAACTGATCAGACCAAACAGGATCACCGAAATAATCGGCGAGGATAAAAGCGCAACCGAAAATACGCCAATCATCACCCACCAACTTTTGACACGATCGGCAAGCTCCTTATGGGTATTCTCCGTATCGTTCATCCGCATAAAGGTCACGATCACACTCGCCGCGACCAACAAACCAAGTACAACTGCAAGGCCGTAATGCACAGGCTCTGTGAGGTAACCAGAGATCATATTGAATCCTCTCTCTACACGGCGTTAATCACATTATTATTCAAAAATCCGTCGATGTTTTCGATGGTGGTTTTCAAAATGCGCTCGGTTGCTTCTTTGGTGTTAAACGCACTGTGCGGTGTTATAATGACATTACCCAAATGC
>CAXHFH010000099.1:0-8127 GCA_964015995.1 uncultured Alphaproteobacteria bacterium | reverse complement strand
ACTCAGACGTCTCGTGGGCTCGGAGATGTGTATAAGAGACAGTCGATATTGTCTCCATCAATAATCCACCCGCATCAGATACAACCCATCCGCAGGAGCCGTTGGGCCGCCTTTTGTTCTATCTTTTGCCTCAAGAGCGATTTTCATATCTTTCGGTTCCCATTTCCCCAAACCGACAAGTGATAACGTTCCCGCAATATTACGAACCTGATGATGCAGAAATGATCTCCCTTCAACCTCAATCAAAATTTCATGACCACCGCATGTATCATAATCACGAACATCTATATCCAAACGGTCTAATGTTTTTATGGGTGATTTTGCTTGGCACTCAGAATCACGGAACGTAGAAAAATCATGCTTACCCAATAAATGCTCTGCACTCTCGCGCATCGCCTCAACATCCAACAATCGCCCAACGTGCCAGACAAGACCGTTATCCAGTGCCGGCAGAGAAGGTCGATTCACAATGCGATATTGATAAAGTTTGTTAACTGCAGAAAACCTTGCGTGGAATTCATCATCAACGGCTTGCGTATGGATAATGGTGATTGGTTGCGGTCTCAGATGCGCATTGATAGCCTTAGTAATGGAGTATCCATCCATCGGTTTGGAAAATTCGCCCAGATCAACATGTGCGACTTGCCCACGTGCATGCACACCTGCATCCGTACGACCAGCAACGCACACTGATACATCCTGATTTGAGAACCCTTTTATAGCGTCTTCGATTGCCTGCTGAATAGAGGGAACATCAACTTGCCTTTGCCACCCACGATAATCAGTGCCGCGATATTCTATTGTGAGCTTATACCGTGTCATGAAAATATTTCATCCGCATTGATATAACCACCATTCAAGGCCGACGTGAAATCCATGCGCTTTTTCCCTTCAGGTTGCACTGTTTTCAACGCCAGAACTGTCTTAACACCACATAAAATCAAACCTTCTTTATTCAAAACTTTACCGGGCGACATACCTTCATTGCACAAAGCCCCCGCATAGTTCGGATAATCAACATCCGCGAGACTAACATCCAAAATTTTAAACCGCTTGCCCTGAATGTCTGCCCAAACGCCCGGCCAAGGATTAAGCGCGCGTACTTGACGATCGATCTCTACCGCAGGCTGGGACCAGTCCACCTGACCGTCCGTTTTTTTCAGAAGAGGTGCGTATGTGCTTTGCTCATCAGCTTGCCCTTCACTTTCCACACTGCCTTGCGCAGCTATCATATCCAAAACCTCAAGCGTCAGTTTCGCACCCACCTCTGCTAATTCATCATGTAATCTTGCGGATGTCATATTTCCATCTAGTGAAACCTCACCCTTCAAGATCATATCACCCGTATCAAGCCCCTTATCCATTTGCATGATGGTTACACCCGAAACATCATCACCCTTCCAGATAGCATGCTGTATAGGCGAAGCACCGCGCCAACGCGGCAACAAAGACCCGTGAATATTCAAGCACCCATATTTCGGTGCATCTAAAATAGCTTGCGGGAGAAGCAAACCATACGCTGCCACGACGGCCACATCTAAGTTATGGTTGGAGAATTCCTTTTGTTCTTCGGCGCCTTTTAATGATTTCGGCGTAAGAACAGGGATATCATGCTGCTCAGCCAACTCCTGCACAGGAGATTTTTGAACTTTATGTCCACGCCCTTTGGGACGTGGTGGCTGCGAATAAACACATACAATATTATGCGGGCTATCGATTAAAGATTGCAAAGCCACCACAGCAAAGTCGGGTGTCCCCATAAAGGCAATATTAAGAGGCTTATCAGTCATTTATAAACACGCCCTTTAAAGAAGATTTTGTTTCTTAAGTTTCTGTACCTTTTTCAAGATCATATTGCGCTTAAGACTAGACAGATAATCAATAAACAAAACGCCGTTCAAATGATCAATTTCGTGCTGTACGCAATGTGATAGTAATCCTTCTGCTTCCAGCTCTGCTTCCTTGCCATTATAATCCATATACTTCACCCGTACGATTGCCGGACGCTCTACATCTGCATGCTGCTGCGGGATTGATAAGCAACCCTCCTCCATCACGCTCATTTGCTCAGACTCATGAATAATTTCAGGATTAACCATAAAAATAGGCTCAGCGGCCTCCTCATCTTCATCACGACGAGATAGGTCCATCACCAAAACACGGTTTAGTAAACCTACCTGATTAGCCGCAAGGCCAATACCTGGCGCATCATACATTGCCTGAAGCATGCCATCCATTTGCGCACGAATTGCATCGTCAATTTTATTAACGGGCCGCGCAACCTCTTTAAGGACGGGATCGGGAACAGTAATTATCGTATAGTCAGTCATGGGAACAAGTGATAATTGGTTTTGAGCGTAATTTCAAGTCACGCCTTCTAAGCGCGCTTCTTCTCTTGCTCATCTTCCATCGTCAATGCCAAATTACGCGGCAAAGTTTCGACCGATTTCAAATCTTTGATGTCTTCAATACCAGCCTTCGCCCCTTGCAAATCTTTGAATTTACGCGCCGCGGGTAGAACCTGTCGCTCCATTGAACCAAGCGCGGCATCATATCCGCCCATAGCTTTTTGCAAATGCCCGCCAATCTTTTCAAAGTGGTCTGTGAATTTAAGAAAACGTTTGTACAGATCATAACCTAGCTCAGCAATGTCTTGCGCATTTTCAACCAACTCAACCTGCCGCCAACTGACACCAACAACACGCAGTAAGGACATAAGCAATGTCGGTGATGCGATAATGATATTTTGGGTTGCTGCAAACTCAACCAGTGTCGGATCAGCGCGGAGAGCAATTGAGTACATATGCTCCGATGGCAGGAACATAACCGTAAAGTCAGGACTATCAACATTTTCCCAGTAATTTTTAGAGCCAAGCTTTTTAACGTGTGAACGCACCTGCGCAGCCAAGTTTTGCATCAAGACATTATGCGCATCATCACTCATATCTTCGGATAAGCGTTGCGCAAACTCATTTAAAGGAGCTTTCGCATCAATAATGATATTAAAGCCATCTTGCATGTGGATGATCGCATCAGGGCGTTGGCGACCACTCTCAGTTTCAAAACTAATCTGTGTTTCGTAATGCACCCCCTTAATCAAACCGGATTTTTCCAAAACGCCTTCCAGAATAAACTCCCCCCATAATCCCTGCGCGGATGGATCACGAAGCGCACCAACAAGCTTCGCAGTCTCGCGATTAAGATTTTGAACATCTTCACGAAGCGCTTTATCCGTACCCTTCACCTGCTCCAGAGCTGAGGACAGAGCCTTGAGGTTTTCATGTACAGGCTTAACCATTTCATTAATCGCTCTTTGGCGTTTTTCAAGATCATGCGCACCATCAGCTTGCGCACCTTTTAAACGTTCTTGCGCAAGCTGTAAGAATTGCTCATTGCTTTTTTGAAGAGCTTCCTGGGCAGTCGCCTTAAAACGATAATCCAAAGCCTCACCAGCGCGATCCAGAGATTCTTTAGCGGCCTGAGCCTGGGCGCGCATTTCAGCATTATCACGCTCAAGTCCAATGACACGTTTCATTTGTGATGTAAAGACAACAAGCCAGCCAAGAACAAAACCAGCGACCGTTGCACAAAAAATATAGAAATAGATAGCTGTAGAAAACGTCATCTTTAATAGCCTAACCCAAACAATACGATTCCCCTCTATCTTAGTCTGAAGAAAGCACAAAGGAAACAAAAAGAGAACAAATATATACAAAAAATTTATTGGGGCGCTTAAATCAAAAAGAGTTAATGCAAGCCATAACGACGAATAACACAACGTAATTCTTCGATACCAATATCCTTAAGACTGCTTGTGTTAAGGATTTCAGGAAAAGCAGCGGGGTGATTTTTCACAATCCCTGCTATTTTATCAGTTACCTTTTTCAGGTCTTGCTGTTTCACTTTATCTGTTTTTGTTAGAATAATGCGATAAGAAACAGCCGCCTCATCCAGCATTTTCATAAGGTCAATATCGCTCGGTTTAAAGCCGTGGCGCGCATCAACTAAAATAAAAACGCACCGTAGCGTTGGCCTTCCCCTAAGATAAGCAAAAATCAAACTTGTCCAAGCTGCAATCTTTTCCTTTGAAACCTTTGCATATCCATAGCCCGGCATATCGACCATATAAATATGATCACCAAGATTAAAATAATTAAGCTCCTGCGTACGACCCGGGGTATTTGATGTTCGCGCCAACGCCTTACGCCCCGTTAACGCATTCAGCAATGAAGACTTACCAACATTGGAACGCCCGGCAAAGGCAATTTCCGGTGTTTGCGCATCGGGCAACTGGTGCAAACCTGCGACGCCCAACATAAAGTCACACGATCCGGCAAATAATACACGCGCTTGCTCGCGCTCTTCTTCTGTAAACTCTTCCATCTTGAATAATTTTCTATTTTTTCTTTTTCTTCTTTTTGGGTTTCGGCGGCGAGATTACCGGCTTTGGCTCTTCCTCGCCATCGTCTTCACCGAACATAGCCTTCTCAACTTCATCTTCAGCCATCTCGACCAGAGGATGCACATCCGGTCCTTCTGCACTTTTGGCCTCAAGCTCTTCCTTGAACTTATCCTTGTTGAAAAGATAAATCGGTACCCCCATAGAGCGCATAATGTAAGCTTGCTGCATCACAGAAAGCGTCGCACTTAATGTCCAGTAAATCACAAGACCTGACGCAAATTTCGACATAATAAATGTGATGAAAAACGGAAAGATATTCATCATCATACGCTGCGTTGAATCTTGCGGCGGCGGGTTTAGCTTCTTTTGCATAAGCATTGCAATCAACATCAAAGTCGGCCACACACCAATCGCAGGAAGCCACGATACATCATATTCAAACACCCCGAATAAGTTAAAAATACTCGTCGGATCTTTCGAGGATAAATCCTGTATCCACCCAAAGAACGGTGCATGACGGAGCTCAATCGTAATCAAGATAACCTTATAAAACGCAAAGAAAATAGGAATTTGCGCTACAATCGGCAAGCACCCAGACATCGGGTTTACACCCTCCCTCTGATATAATTGGACGATTTCGGCCTGTAACTTTTCTTTATCATCGTTATATTTATCACGCAGCTCCGTAATTTGCGGTGCAACCACCTTCATTTTTGCGAACGAACGGTATGAGACCCGCGTAAGAGGAAAAACAGCACTTCTTAAAAGAACTGTCAGCAGGATGATCGCAACCCCCATATTCCCAACGAATAAACCCAAATAATGAAGCGCCAAAAAGAATGGGTAAGTTAAAAACCAGAACCAGCCAAAATCAACGGCCAAGTCTAGATTATCGACACCTAAAGATTTTTGATACTCCTCAAGAACCAAAACTTTTTTTGCACCCACAAAGATATGGTGCGTGTATTCAGCAGAAGCCCCATTATCGACAACCAGTTCAGAACCCGTGTAATCAGTTTGATATTTTTTATTCTTCTGCTGAAAAGGGTCTGGCGTGTGTTTAAAACGAAACTTAGTGGCCTTGCCTTGTTCGGGCATAAGGGCGGTAAACCAATATTCATCAGAAAAACCGATCCAGCCATTTTCTGCTTCGATCTTTTTATTCGGCTCCTTAACCATGCCGCCATAGCTAATCTGCTCTAACGCACCACCAATAAAACCAACCGGTCCTTCATAAGCAATCCATCTGGGTTGCGCATTTTCAGGAAGGTTTGTTTGCGTAATTAAACTATACGGGTACAAATATACCGGATCACCAGAACGATTAATGACCCTTTGTGTAATTTTAAAAACAAATTCCTTATCAAGCGACAAAATACGTTCAAATCGCAATCCCTGGCCATTATCCCAATACAACGTCACGGGCAAATCGGGCTGTAATAGATTGTTATCCTTCACTTGCCATTGCGTCGCCGCATCAGGCAACGCAAGTTTTCTGTCTCCGCTTACCCAACCGTAATTGATGTAGCGTGAATATTTAACACCAGCAGGTATTAAAACATGAACATTTTCTTTTTTCTCCAAAGTTTTGAAATACTTATTCAAACTTAAATCATCGATCATACCGCCGGTAAGAGGGATAGAACCCGAGATTTCATCGTTTCTGAAATACAATCTTTCAGATTGCAACATCGCCTCTTCACGCGTTACCTCTTTGATCTCTTCCATCAACTCAGGATCATCCAAAAGCAGCTCCGCCTTTGCTTGCTTTGCTTCTTTTAATGCCTTGGTCTGTGGGCCAAGAATATAGGTTTCATATAAAAACCAGATCGCAAGCGATGCAATCGCAAAAATAATCAAGTTACGGACATCTTGCGGATGCATTTGGTCTTTGTTGTTATTCATGATGAATAGGCCCTTTAAATACTTGTTCTGTTTTATTGTGACGCTTTATCTAATGACTTTATTGCCTGTGGCACGGGGTCTAAATGTGGCCGCTTACTCCACGGATGACATCTGGATATACGGCCAATGCTTAAAATTAAGCCCTTTATGACACCATGCTGCTCTATCGCTTGATCGGCATAACAAGAACAGGTTGGTTGATATCTGCAATTCCGCCCTAAAAACGGAGAAACAATATACGAATAAACCTTTATTGCAAAACGGAATAATCGTGCCATAGCGATAGTCTTTAGTCCTTATTATTGATCACGCTCTGTTTTATGATAATATCCCGTCTTTTTCAAACACCATTTTAAATCATTGATCATTGAATCATAAGGACGCATTGCACTCGCTTTTTTTCCAACCAAAATATAGTCACAACTTTCTTGCGCATGAACGCTTAATATGTCGGCTGCCACCGCTCGTAATCGGCGTTTAATACGGTTACGTCTAACCGCAGATTTATCAACTTTTTTGCTCACTGTGAAACCAACACGCTTAATGCCCAGATCATTTTCCTTGATCTGCACAATCAAACCGTGCGAAACCCATTTTTTGCCATTGGATTGAATATCAAGAAAAGAGCGTCGATCCGTCAGCATTTTAATATCTGACAGATCCTGCTTGCGTGTATGCATGATAGATAATTGTTAGGCGCTAAGACGCTTACGTCCCTTTGCGCGACGACGCGCAAGAATTGCACGGCCATTCTTATCAGCCATACGTGAACGAAATCCGTGGCGACGTGCGCGAACGAGACGACTTGGCTGAAATGTACGCTTCTGTTTCATGTAACTGACCTTTTTCTTTATATTGCTCTATTCTGACCTAATAATCGGAAAGAGCTAAAATTCTTATTTCTCTTAATAGAATGGGGGTTTATACCGACTTCTGATGTGACTGTCAAATAAAAGGACACAAAAAAACCATAAAATTATTCACCCATAGCGCGGTGCATAAAGAATTTTTTGGCCGCACCAATGCCCGACACAGCCCTAAGCCCTGCACGACGCAACAGCTTCACTGGCGGTAAATCATTAGAGAACAAACGCACCAAACCATCTGTCACGGCTACCATGGCCATATTATCCGGCCTGCGCTTACGCTGATAGGATACGAGAAGATCTTGTGCTCCAATATCTTTCCCTACTTCATGCGCACGCTCTATAAGGGTAGACAACGTATCTAAGTCCCGAAACCCAAGATTTAAACCTTGCCCAGCAATCGGATGAATACCATGAGCAGCATCGGCCACAAGCGCCATACGCGGTGCAATATATTCCGCTGCATGAACAAGCGATAATGGAAATGCCATACGCTTATTATCAATAATCTCTATTTTTCCATAGCTTTCGGGGAATCTGGCGACCACCTCTTCCTTAAAAGCCTCATCGCTCAGCCCCATTAACGTATCTCTACCGCGCCCATGCTCCGTGAACACAAGCGAAGAGCGATGCCGCCCGTCACTTATATCATTCATAGGTAAGATAGCGAACGGACCACCGGGCCAGAAATGCTCTACAGCTTTGTTATTGTGAGGGTTTTCATGCTCTATAAAACACACAACAGCGCGTTGATTATAATTCCACGAACGCACATCAACATCCATAAACTCACGCACGCTTGAATGCCGCCCGTCCGCCCCAACGATAAGTGACGCGCTTAACGTACGATCATCACCCAAAATCACCGATGCTTTATTTGCATTCACTTTGAAATCGCACGCTCGAGCAGGAGCGATATGGTCCACCATTTTACATGCGTTAATTTTATCCATC
>CAXHFH010000098.1:0-8201 GCA_964015995.1 uncultured Alphaproteobacteria bacterium | reverse complement strand
ATACTCAGACGTCTCGTGGGCTCGGAGATGTGTATAAGAGACAGTTTTAATACCTGTTCCGATTTGCTCGGATTGTGCAAAATAATGTTGCACACAATCAACCATCGAGGCTCCCTTGATATCAACAATTCCTTGATACGGACTTGCATTTTCGCCCTGATCAACAGTGAACGCCAGATACCCCTTACCGAGATACTGCGCGAGATGGTTTTGAGAGCTTTCCTTCGTTTCCAGAGCAGAAATTTGTTCTCTGGATTTTTGAAATCTTTCCGCTTCAAAAGAGGCACAGCCGCGCACAATCCCCGCGCTTGTGATATCAGAAACAAGCATGTGAAGTGGCCCATCTCCCTGCGCTTGCAAGGTAAATATCCCTTCATATTTCAGCATCGCAGAAAGCGCAGCGGTAAGCGTTATCGTCTCGGCGACCAAATGCGCGATGGGCAACGGATAATCATGCGCACCCAAAATATCATCCAAGATAGACCCAAGACGAATAATACGCCCGCGAATAGACGATCCTTCCAATTGAAATGTTTGTACAAAGTTATCAGAAACCACGCTTCACAGAACTCCTACGCATGAATATCAATTCGGTCCTTCAGTTATAAGCTTTACAACCAGACCTGAGAACATTTAACATTATTCTATCAGCGTAACGCTTGATAGAAAGCCTAAAAATATGAGCCACAATAGAGCAGAATATTCAGACATTAAACCTGAAAATAACGCTCGTGCGAAAAAAAACACGAGAGAAAAAAGAGAACGCAGACCACCAAAAAAAATCACATCAACTTATCTTCATAATTCAGGCCTTTATTATCTGGAACGTTTTGCCGCCAGTAAAAAGCACTTTAAAACCGTTATGATGCGTAAAGTCAAACGATCTTGCATGCATCATAAAGACCAAGACTATAACGAATGTGCAGCTCTGGTGGATGAGCTTGTCAATAAGTTTGAAAAATCTGGTTTGCTCAATGATGATTTATACACAAATGGATCTGTAGCCTCTCTACGCAGAAAAGGGCTCTCACGCATGGCTATTATTTCCAAAATGCGTCAAAAAGGTATAGCCAAGGATCACACTGTGCTCGCTTTAGAAAAGCTAGACTATGAGACACATGAAAGCTGCGATGATGCAGAGCATGCTGCGGCGTTAAATTTCGCGCGCAAAAAAAGAATAGGCCCGTATTTTAGGGGGGATGAGCAAAACATCAAAAAATCACTTGGCGTGTTTGCACGCGGTGGTTTCTCTTATAGCGTCGCTATGAGCATTTTAGAGATGAGCGCTGAAGATGTAGACATGACAATGTACTAATCACCTACTACGTATCAACACGCTCCTGTCCTGACTTTTCTTGGCTTTTCTTTCGTACGCGTTCAGAAGGAAAAACTAACGTGACTGTTGTCCCTATGGACTTCTCAGACAATATTTCAAGCCGCCCATCATGAACATCCATAATCGCCTTAGATAAAGGTAGCCCAAGGCCGGTACCCGATGAGGAACGATCCAAGGCATTATCAAGCTGGCCAAAGGGTGAAAGGGCTTTCTGAACTTCTGTAACATTCATACCAACACCGGTATCCGTAATAGAAAGCCTGAACGTGCCATCCATATCGTAATTGGTGAATATCGTAATACGCCCACCGTCAGGCGTGTACTTAACTGCATTCGCATACACATTGCCCAACACCTGCTTGATAGATAGCTCTTCTCCCACCATCAATGGCATATCCTTAGTTTGATCCATCAGGCTGATATCTTTTTCTTTAATACGTGAGCCATAAAGATCAACGCAAGATCTTAAAACAGCATCAAGATCAAATTCACTTTCATTCAAATCTCTGTTGCCAGACTCAATTTTTGAAATATCCAAAATCTCATTGATGATTTTCAAAAGACCGGTACCGCTTTTGTTAATATCCGTGACGTATTCTTTGTACGCGTCTTGTCCTAAGGGTCCCATCACCTCGTTTTTCATGATATCTGAAAAGCCAATAATCGCATTTAGGGGCGTACGAAGTTCATGGCTCATATTTGCAATAAATTCAGTTTTTGCACGACTCGCCATATCAGATTGGATTTTGGCCTCCATAAGGGCAATATCCGCCTCTTTACGCTTTGTGATATCTTCCATTGACCCTTCGAAGTAAATTACATTTTGCTGATCATCTTTCACAACACGAATGTTTTCCCGTACCCATATTTTATGCCCGTCTTTTTGCATGACCTTGCTCTCGTAACCGAAAACTTGTTCTTGCGTCACCAGTGTTTGATTGAGGTTTTCACGTCCTGCCGGATCCGGGTAAACGATACCGTTTGCATTCTTAACAACACGCAGCATTTCTTCAGGGCTGTTATAGCCTAATATACGTGCCATGGCAGGGTTAGCACTCAGGAATATCCCCTCCGGCGTTAACTGATATAATCCACCCGCTGCATTTTCAACAATAGTACGGTACTTCTTTTCCGCTTCAGCAAGCGCGCGCTCTGCTCTACGTCTTTCCTCAACATCCGTGATTGTACCAACCACACGCAAATTTTTGTTTTCGTCTTGACGGATCATCGACATCGCTAATTCAACGGCACGAAATGTACCATCCTCAATACGTAAGCGTGTGAATGATCGATACGCCTGTTTCTGGCCTTTAATCAATAAATCAAAATCATTCTTTTGCTTCTCTTGATCCTGAGGATAAAGCATAGAAAAAATATTACCGCCACGTGAGCGCTCGACCTCAAAGCCAGTGACATTTTGCCACGCTGCACTTAAAAACAGAACAGTACCTTCGATATCCGTTTCAAAAATCACATCACTAACAGAATCAATGATTGCTCTGTTGTCTCTCTCTGCCAGAGCCAACGCATCATTCAATCGTGCGCGCTCCGAAATTTCTGATTCCAGTTCGTAGTTCTTTTGTTCTAACTTGTAATTAATATCAGCCAGTTTTTGCGATTGTTTATTATTATTTCTAATAAACAAAGCCCCAATCAACGTAAGAATAAAACCAAAAAACAAAACAATATAAGGTGTTTTTTCGAGCAAAATAACATTCTGATTTTTCATGAAAACCAACGTAATAGCCCACTCACTATCGCCAATGAAAAAACTATAATCCTGAGTAAGGCTTTGATCTTTTGGGGTATCTTCTTCGCCAATACTTCGGTCCATATAATATAATCTTTGATCACTTTTTGAATCCCGTATCGTAATGCGCGAAACGGATCGTTCCTCAGATATTAAGCTTTGATCAAAAAACAGTGCTGCACGACTAACACCAATCACAATACCTTTGCTGGAATCATTTTCTTTTATTGTTTTTAAAAAGGAAAAGGATCTCGCCATTGTTTTAGGTTTGGATTTCTCCTCTAAATAATCCATACCATCAAAGTCCGAAACAATACGAAGCCCTTCATTTTGAAAGACCCCTTCCTTGACTAATCTTGTTATAAGTTTTGTGTTTGGTACAAGACGATACAGCCCATCTTTATTACCATCTCTATTTTCCGATATTGTTTTATATTGCCAGTTCCCTGGTGACTCCTCGAAAAGCCATATGAGCTGATCAAAGTCACTCAAATCAGATAAATTACGCCTTATCCGCGCAACCAAAATATCTTTATCAGAATTATCAGAAAGCTGAATAATACTTGAAATGAGCCTCACAGAATTTTCAAGACTGGATATACTTTCAAATAAAGCACGCCCTGCCTCTTGTGATGTCCGCTTATATTCTTCTGCAGACATGCCATTGATAAAGTAACTAAAAACCATAAAGGACGTTAAGGTAATCACTGTACCACTGATGAGCACAAGCGCCTGCGCCAAACCAGACGTAAGCCAAATCACCTTCGCCTTGTTTCTGGGCTTTCGTGCACCCATATTATTATTTTTATTTACGCCTTTTTTCATACACGACCAATACGATTTAACGCCACACAGTGCCCTATTATAGTATTTACAGAAGAATTATGACAGTTTTGATTTACTCGCTGCTTATGATGGACAATTCCAGCCATGAAAACAAACCCTTCACGGCACTTATTCAGAGAAGTACACATATAAAAAAGCATTCAGATTACTATTGCTGCATACATCCGCAGCCTATTTGATTAACCTTGACTGAAACATGAAAAAACAATAGCTTATATGTGCAGCATTTTAAATTATTGGAACAACGTCATGTCAGAAGATAAAGATTTCACAATACCGTTTTCTAATAAGGTTTTTTTTGACCTTTTTAAACAATATCAATCCATGCCCGAACAAGTTAAGGGCCTTCTTGATGTTCAAATGAAAAACATTAAATCAATTAATCAAGCACAAAGAGTGTCCATGGAAAATTTCCAAGAAATTGCATCAAGGCAAAATGAAATTTTCTCTCAAATTATGCAGCAAACAACGATGATGGCCAATGACTTGTCTCATGATTCAAGCCCGGAAAATAAATTAAAAAGAAATGCCCTGAATTTTCAAAAAGGCTATGAACAGGCTCTTTCTAACGTACAAGAAATCTCCGAATTAATAAAAAAATCAAACGCAACGACAAGCAAAATACTTCAAGATCGCGCAAACGAAAGCATAAAAGAAGTTAAGTCTTGCACAAGTAAAAAGCAGGCTTAGATTACATCGGCAAAGATATATGAACAGCCAAACCACCATGCTGACTTTTATCCAACCAGATCTCACCACCGTGCGAATGCACAATATCCATAGCAATCGGAAGCCCTAAACCTATGCCTCCAGTTTCAGAGTTACGCGATGTGTCCACGCGGTAGAATGGCCTAAAGACCTCATCATATTGCCCCTCATCAATGCCATCCCCATTATCTTCGATAATAATCTCAATTTCCGACTTAGAGTTTTGCTCAAGTGTTATCCAGATATGATCTGCATGTTTTATGGCGTTGCTCGTAATATTCGATAAACAGCGCTTAAAAGCAATTGGACGCAACATAACAGAAGGCTTTAAATTATTGAGTTGCATATCCACATCGCATCCTTGACGTTTCGCAGAAATCGTAACGTCTCTTAATACGCTAGACACATCCGTCATACTCGATTTTTCACGTCCCTCACCGCGCACAAAACTCAGATAGCCCTCGATCATTTTTTCCATATCGTTGATATCTTTTTTCATTTCATAAATATCAGGACTATCCCCCATCATAGAAATTTGAAGCTTAAGACGTGTCAACGGCGTTCTGAGATCATGAGAAACCCCTGCAAGCATATCCGTTCTTTGTGAAACCTGCCGTTGTATCCTTGTTTTCATATCCAAAAAGGCTTGTCCGGCTTGGCGTACTTCCCGCGCACCTTCTATTTTAAAGTTTTGAACATTTCGTCCTTTTCCCAAATGCTCAGCTGCTGCGGACAAACGTCTTATCGGGCGTATCTGATTACGCATAAATAAAACCGCAATCACAAGAAGAATACTGGAGGCACCAAAAACCCACAGAAGAAATATATAAGTCGTAGAGGAAAACAAACGCCGCTGCGGCACAGATACGTTCAGTACGCCTTGCGAAGTTTGAACCCCCACCTCTATCCACTTTTCACTAAAATCAACCTTCACCGTAAAAGGCATACTCAAAACTTTACTTAGCTCCGTGATGAGGCTTGTTCGTATCATGGCTTCCCAAGTCATGCCTTGCTGTACTCTCTGACGATCATTGCCAGATAATTTTGCACCATCATCATGCGTCACCAACAAATCGAGCCGCTGTGACAGCAGTTCAATCAGTCGATTTGTCTCCTCCTGTTTTTCATTTTGCTCAATGTAATGCACCACTAATGATACTTCACCAGCAACTGCAAAAGATAAGCGTGATGTCATTCGACTCCAATGCCTGTCAAAAAAGACAACTGTCAAAATAATTTGTATAAGAAAAATAGGGGTAATAAGAATTAACAAAGAGCGAAAAAACAGCGTCTCCGGCAATAGCCGTTTGACCCCCTTATGCTTCTTTCTGATTTCACCCGCTTTATTTGGCATTAAGCTTTCTCCGCCCGCAACAAATACCCCTTACCTCTTACTGTTTGAAGGTATTTCGGCATTTTGGTGTTTTCTTCTATTTTGCGCCTAAGCCTTGTGACTTGAACATCTATTGTGCGCTCACCTGCGTCTAAACCACAACGCTCGGCAAGGTCATCGCGGGTCACAGGAGAGCCAACAGACTCTGCTAACGCGCGGAGCAAATTTGCCTCGACTGCGGTCAACCGCATTTCATCACCTTCACTGCCTTTAAGTTCATCAAATTCTGGGTCAAAATACCAATTTCCGATCCGATATCCTGACTGTTGCGCCTGCTCTTTCTTGGTACGTCTTAAAATCGACTCCAGCCGTAGAACCAGTTCTTTTGGTTCAAAGGGCTTCACCAAGTAATCATCTGCGCCTGATTCTAAACCTGATATCCTATCATCTGCTTCACCTAGTGCCGTCAGTAACAAAACAGGTGTATTATACCCGCTCGATCTCATTTTTTTTGTAAATTCAACGCCCGTCTCACCAGGCATCATCACATCCACAACCAGCGCGTCAAATTCAAAACGCTTCGTAACATTATATGCTTCATTTGCATCTTCCGCGGTCATGACAATAAAATTATGTTCATACAAAAAACGTGAAACTAGCTCACGAATACGTTTATCATCATCAACCACCAGAATATGTGATTTTGTTGCTTTCGGCTGCTTCGCCATATTCATGCCCATATGTTTTTCACATAAAATTTAACTAACACTGACTTTTTAATGTTTATTCTTAGAGAAGATACATATATTCTGCGCAAAAGAGAATATACTATTCTATAAACACTGCGAGAGGCTTAAAACATGTCAATCATTCCATTCGATGAAAGAGACGGATTTATATGGATCAATGGTGAAATTGTTCCATGGAGGGATGCCAAAATCCATGTTCTGAGCCATGGACTTCATTACGCAAGCTCCGTTTTTGAAGGAGAGCGCATGTATAACGGTAAAATTTTTAAAAGCCGTGAACACTCGGAGCGCTTTCATAAATCCGCTGGCATTTTAGGTATGAAAGTCCCCTACAGTGTCGATGAGCTTGAAGAAATTAAGTACAAAGTCTGTAAAGAAAATGGATTAACAAGCGCTTACGTCAGACCTGTTGCTTGGCGTGGCGGTGAACAAATGGGTGTGTCTGCAAAGTTAACAAAAACGCACGTAGCCGTTGCCGCGTGGTCTTGGGGGGCATATTTCGACGAGGAAAAGCGCGACAAAGGCATCACTTTAAAAACATCGAACTGGCGCCGCCCTGCCCCAGACACTGCGCCGACACAAAGTAAAGCTGCAGGCCTTTACATGATCTGTACAGTTTCCAAACATGCCGTAGAAGATGAGGGTTACGATGATGCACTTATGCTTGATTACCGTGGTTACATTGCCGAAGCATCCGCAGCAAACTTTTTTGCAGTCAAAGATGGTACGTTGTTAACCCCTACGCCCGATTGTTTTTTAAACGGCATAACGCGGCAAACAGTCATTGCCCTCGCCAAAAGCATGGGCATTCCGTTTGAAGAACGTCACATCAAGCCCGACGAGCTTGGTGATTTCCAAGAAATTTTTGTAACTGGCACAGCCGCAGAGATAACTGCCGTCGGACAAATTGATCATCACAAATACACTGTTGGCCCAATCACAAAAAAATTACGCTCTGCGTATGAAGAACTGGTTTTAGCCTAACGCCCCTTTAAATTTGACTTAAAACTCTAAAAACCCTATAATTTCGGTAATTAATAATAAATTTGGTTACAATGATGACCAAGGGGTAAAAAGCAGTGAGTTCACAAGTCCTTAGCGGTATAGCGACTGAGTCTGATTTAAGCGAATCAGAACGTCAGGCTTTGATTGCCTTTAAAACCGCCCTCAATGAGCGCCTGCCTCAGATATTACCCGAAACAACCGGAATGTCTGTTCACGCCAATGCGAACCCTCAAGACGCGCCTTTTTTAAATTTATTGGATAGTTTCGTTTTAAACGAAGCGCGCTTAGAGCAAACTCCCGCATTACAGGAATTAAAAACACTTTATGCAGCCTTACCTGAAAAAGCACAAGCAAGGCCGCTTGCTGAAAACGTCGCTGCGGCCGAGGTTGCAGCCTTAAGTGGCTCCGAACGTGCACTCGCAGAATTCAAGCAGGCTTTAAACGAACGCTTACCTGAAATTCTTCCGGCAACCC
>CAXHFH010000097.1:0-8310 GCA_964015995.1 uncultured Alphaproteobacteria bacterium | reverse complement strand
CATGCCATTATTGCCACTCTTAGGATTCTTACGGAAAACCTACAAAATTTTACCATGACAAAATCATTTATAAAAACCGGCGTTATAGGCCACCCGATCAGCCACAGTAAGTCCCCACTTATCCACAGCTACTGGCTTGATTCACATGAGCTTTCCGGATCATACGAAGCCATTGATATAAAACCTGAAAATCTGAAACAAGACGTTCTGGATTTGGTAAAACAGGGCTATAAAGGCTTTAACGTGACCGTCCCGCACAAGGTTGCCATCATGGAACTGTGTGATGTGATCGGCCCCATCGCCGAGCAGATCGAAGCCGTGAATACCGTGACCATAAAAAAGGGTAAATTACATGGCACCAACACAGATGCGTTTGGTTTTACCGAAAATATCAAACAGGCCATCGCCCGTGAAAATTGGGATTGGTCTTTTGATGGTGGTAAGGCCGTTGTTATCGGCGCAGGCGGTGCGGCCAACGCGGTTATTCATGCATTATTGGAAGAGGGCGTCCCCGAAATTTCCATCACCAACCGTACGCGTGAAAAGGCGGAGATTTTAACATCCCGCGATGTGCGTAAAATCACGGCCTATGATTGGGATAGCCGCAATGATTGTTTCAAGGATGCCAATTTTATTATTAATTGCTCCGCGCTTGGTATGGCAGGCAATGCCCCCCTTGAGGTTGATTTAAAAGATGCCCCAGAACATGCGCTTGTCACTGATATTGTGTACGCCCCGCTCTATACGGATTTACTCAATCAGGCGATAGATAAAGGGTTGCGTGTCGTGACGGGCATCGGCATGCTCCTCCATCAGGCGCGCCCGGGGTTTGAGCTTTGGAATGGTGTTCTGCCCGAGGTCACATTGGAGCTGGAAAAGCTCGCCTTAAAATAACCCGTCAAAAATCACCCACGTCACATTGCAGACACGTCACGCCATTACGTCGCCACATATCGACCACTTGCTGGCGATCATCCACGGTGAAGAGGATATCCTTCCCCTCCGCGCGCAAGGCATGCAGGATTTCTTCCTTAATGATATGATCAGCGCGAAAATCCTTATCAGCGCGCATAATCAAGCGGCTAAACTCTATTAAATTCCACGTCAGCCATTGCTCGGTCACTTTACGGTATTGCTCGTTACGCCCTGTCACCAAAATAATGTCATAGGCGCCGCTGTCCCATAATGTTCGATAGAGCGAAACAACAGGCTCATTAGGCGTATCCTCACCCATTTCCGCATTAAACGATTTCCAATCAGGCGGAGTTTTATCGAGAAAAACACGGCGATGTGCAATATCGGCGAGCGTCCCGTCAATATCAAACAAAACCGTTTTCTTATTCTCTGCCATTGCTTAATCCTTCATGCGCGCAATTTCCTTATTTATATACGCCCGCGTTCGGTCTATAAACAAGGAATGATTACACTCGGACTTACAGGATCAATCGCAATGGGAAAATCGACCGTGGGGTCGATGATGAAAACCATGCATATTCCTGTTCATGAATCCGACCATGCCGTGCATCGGCTCCTGAAACGAGACAGCGAAGCCCGCCCCGCCATTGCCGCCGCGTTCCCGCATTATGAATACCCTGATATTTATGAGAAAAAGACGTACGATATTAAACGCAAAGAGTTTGGCGCGTTGATTTTTAATGATGATGATCACCGCGCCACCGTTGAGGGCATCCTCCACCCGCTTGTGCATGAAGACCAACAGGATTTCATCCGAAAATCACGCCTGAAAGGGCATAAAATTGTGTGCTTGGATATCCCGCTTTTGTTTGAAACAGGGGCGGAAAGCCGCGTTGATTATACGATTACAGTCAGTGCGCCGCGTCTTATCCAAAAACAACGCGTGATGGAGCGCGCAGGCATGAGCGAGGAAAAATTCCAAACCATTTTGGAACGTCAGCTCCCCGATATTGAGAAATGCCGCCGCGCGGATTACGTGATTAAATCGGGGCTAGGGCGCGCCCATACGATGAAAGAACTGAAAAACGTCATAACGGATATCAAGATTAAATCCGGCCTGCTCCCCGACCCCGCGGACGAAGTGGAAGAAATCCAGGATTATCGGTGAGACATTGGGTGATACAAAAATCTCAACTGGTCTGGGTCTGGAAAGCTAATCAACTTACTATAATCCACTTTCCACACATCCAGTTCAAATAATTTTTCATTCTGGTCAATATTGAGACCAAGAGAAACAGGTGTACCATCACGATCATCAAACTCAGCATTACCAACGACATTCCACACTTTTCGATCTTTTGTGTCATTTGCTTCAAACAACAAACTTCCCATTCCACCGTCATCCATTTCTGAAACTTTTGCAGAAGAAAGACCTTCTTTTAAAAAAGCCCACTCAGGATCAGAGCCGTCTATCAGCGCGGTAATTATCTCTTTTTCTTTGTCTGTTAACAATCTGGTTTTTTTCATGGTATATCGTAAAAACTCCGACCATTTGAATTTACAATCGATTGTGATCTAACAGATCATCGGGGGAGGGGCGATTATCAAGGCGTTCCGCGGCGTTCTTAATAGCATCTGCTTGCTGTTTCGTAATAGATTGCTTCTCACCGAAATGATCATTTTGACCGAATTCAATTAACGCGCCGCCATCTTCATTGAATGTAACCAGTATTCTATCAAATTGATCTTCCACCCCGGGAAGAGCCATCTCTATTTCACCATTTGCGGCATTGACGCTCAATTTAAGTTCCTCATACCCGTCCTGCATCCAGCTCATCGCTTCATCATAAAGCTCATCATTTTCAACAAGGTTCACGGCGATAAAATCATCGGCCTCTAACGCACTGATTTTCGGTGGTTCAACAGAGCCGTGAGCAGACAAATTTGCCGCCATCGCAGAGGCATGCTCCGCAAAGTCATCAGGAAATTGAATGATGATGTCTCTGGGCTGATCTTCTAAATAATCCGCCGCATCGCCCATTGCGTTTTCCGCATCTTGTTTAGAAAGGGAAATAATAAAATCAAAGCTTTTCTGCTGCGTTTTCGTTGGATGCTCTACCAGTTGAATTGTGGGGCTACCCTCCTGCACCGTTTGGATAATTGCGTCTTTTGCCGCCATTAACATGGGGTCATCATCTCTGCCGAAAATTCTGTTTGAATCATAGGTAATCACATTGGTGTTTTCGCCGAAACTATCCGTTTTAATCAGTTTTGCGGCTATCGGTAAATTACTTTGCGGATCATCAAAATCGGTTTGCTCAAGCGTTTCAAGGTTATGCAAAAAGGCATTTACAAGAAATGTCTTCCCAGAACCGGGCGCCGCGATTACGCCGATATTCACATTCGGGTGTGTTTTTGCGTATTCCTGAAGCTCATCATAAAATGCATCAACAAGCTCCGTTGTCCCCGCCTCATTTTTGACTGCGGTTTGCAGTTTTTGAGTGCGCGCAACACCAGAGCCCGAAATGCTGTCTTCTTTATTATCCTCAAAGGCATCGTATAAACTCATAGCTCTCTACCCTGTCCTGCATTATTCATGATCATAACCCTGCCTCGTTTGCGCGAAAGCATCTTTCACCATAGGGTTGCCCAGAACATGGTCTGTTGTGCCTTCTCTGAAGCCATCTTGATACATGCCCCACGCGCGGCTCCGGTCTTTGCCCTGATGGAGCGCAGCCACAGCCCTGTAAACCAATAAATCACCACGCAGCGCGGCCTTTATGTCGGGGGTTTCTTCCATGGTTTGCACCAGTTCATCGTAATAGGCTTGTTTATAGCGCGCGCCGCCCTCACGATCTGGCATGTTTTCCAGAATTTGCTCAGGCGTATCATCCGTTTCACATAAATATTGCACGGCCTCTCCAAAACCTTGAAAGTCTTTGCCGAGCTCCTCATCTTCCATGGCTTGGGCGATATAATACATCCCTTTGTCATTTTTATTCAGATAGGCAATCGTATATTGCAAGGTTGCCAACGTATAATCATTGAAAGTTTCGTGTCTATTGCCTGCGCTGACGGCGGCTTGTGTGTTACGAAAGGTCTCCGCAGATTCACTGCCCGCCTCACTTAGCTTACTTAATGCAACGATACGATCATACGGGTCAACATTATCATTGCCGCGCATATGATCGATGAAACCCTCAACTTCGGATTCCATTAAGCCGCGGGATATAAGGTGATCCGCAATCGCATCAAGGTTGGATAAATCCATATCCATGAATGTTTTAGGCTTCGTCGTCCATGCGTCTTTCAACGCACTGAGCCCGCTCATTACACTATCCTTGATATTCATATCGCCCGTATTTCTTCATTATTATTATTTCTGGCTCGTATCATCACAAAGTTCATTGCTCTTTGTCAAATCAGAGCAACAATGAAAAATGGCCGGAAGCATTGAAGCCTCCGACCATTTGAATTTTTATCGACTTAAAAAGCCTTAAGCGGCGCGGTTGCCCTTATTCCCCGAATTACCACCGGAGAATTTATTCTTACCGCCTGAACGGTTTGCGCGGCGTGGTTGATCGCCGTCATTACGGTGTGATGGCTTTCCGCCAGAAAATTTGCGCTTACCTTTATAAGGTCTGCCCTCATTACTTCTTTCACCATTTTCTGAGCGATCCGAACGACCCTTAGAAAAATCACGACCTTGTGATCTGTTACCGTCCTTCTTGCCACCATTATTTTGGTCTTTGAAGTTACGGCTACGGCTTGTTTGCTTACCAACAAATTTCTCTTCGCCGCCTTCTGAACGCTCAGAGCGATCTTTCGAAAACTTGCGGCCTTCGTTAGAGCTTCTACCATCAGCCTTTTTATTTTCCGAGAAACTACGCTTGGATTTATAAGACTGACCTTCATTAGAACGTCTTGAATCAGAATTGTTATTATCAGAGAATTTGCGCTTACCCTTATAAGGTCTGCCCTCATTACTTCTTTCACCGTTTTCTGATCTGTTCTCGCTTGGTTTGCCATCTCTATAAGATCTTTTCTTCTGTGGCTTACCTTCATTGTCGTTGCGATCACGGAAATTCTTCTTACCCTTATACGGGCGGTCCGAACGTTCCTCACGGTTATCATTGCGATCATCACGGCGCTTGTTGTTAAACTTACCGCCTTGTCCACGATGTGGCTTTTTGCGCTTGTTGTTTTTGCGCGGACGATCATCATTAGCAGGGGCAGAGCCATGCTTATCAGGGAACAGCATTTGTTCAATCGCATGCCACTTACGGCCATCCTGCGGAGACACCAAACAAAGCGCCTCACCCTTTGCACCAGCGCGTGCAGTACGGCCAATACGGTGGATATAATCTTCGGGTACTTGCGGCAGATCATAGTTAATTACGTGCTCTACGTGCGGCACATCAAGGCCACGCGCGACAACATCGGTTGCCACCAAAATACGGAAGTTTTTACTGCGGTATGATTGAATAACGCGAGAGCGCTTGCTCTGCTTCAAATCACCATGAATGGCATCGGCCTTATAATCATGCTCTCTCAGCTTTTTCGCAAGACGGTCTGCATTGCGCTTTGTTTTCACAAACACAATGATAGAGCCACTGCGGACATCCAGCTCTTCAGTCAGAACATTATATTTTTTGGCTTGATCAACACGAACGATTTTCTGGTCGATATTCTCGGCCACGTTAACAGATGACCCAATCGCAATACGCTCTGGGTTGTTTTGGTATTTGTCCGCCATCTTGATGATGTTCTTCGGCATCGTCGCCGAGAATAACAACGTTTGACGGTCATTCGGGATGTGTTTCACAATGCGATCAATTTGAATGGTGAAACCCATATCAAGCATACGGTCTGTTTCATCCAAAACCAAAAAACGAGTTTGATCAAGGTGCAGATTTCTGCGTTCCAAATGGTCATTAATACGACCCGGCGTACCGACAATAAGGCGTGGACGGCGTTTCAGTTGCGCGTTTTGCTTGCCCATCGACTCACCGCCGATAAGAAATGCTGTTTTAATATTGGATTTTGGGCCCAACAACTGGTGCATGATTTCCATCACTTGCTTACCAAGCTCACGCGTGGGTGTCATCACAAGCGCAGATTTACGCTCATCGCTTAACAATGCCTGTACAAGGGGAATGGCAAATGCCGCAGTTTTCCCTGTTCCGGTCTGGGCAGAACCCAGAATATCACGACCTTCCAATGCGATTGGAATGGCTTGTGCCTGAATAGGGGTTGGGGTTGTGTATTTCATATGTTTCAGAGATTTCTGCAACACAGAGTGTAGGCCGAGGCCATCAAAGTTTTTCATTTCAGTTCTTTCACTGTAAAGCCTGCACAACAAAAGCCACACCATGCGGCGCTGTCATGTTCCGGCCTTATCTTTTATGACCGGTAAAAACGAACTTTTCAGGAAAGGGTGAATTCTTAGGTTTCACGCACCCACATGCTTTGATTGGTGGGTACTTTGCCAAAAGCTCTGATTTATTTAGCTTATAATTTACACGTTTTCACGTTGGGGCGGAACATGACAGGTTTGATCAGATACGTCAAGAAAATAGATTTTTTGTTTAAATACAATCTTTTACAAAGCCACTTTAAATGATATTGAGGTCTGATTGGAAACATTCTGCACGCAGATAGGCAAAAAACCATGATCTTCGAAACCCTTATTTTAAATGTTATCCCGCTCTATGGCCTTATTTTACTGGGGTTTATCATTGGTAAAACCACCGATCTGGACGTGAAGCCCATTGCCACGCTGATGCTCTATGCCCTTTTGCCTGTGGTGATGTTCGGCGCGACGGCAACGATGGAATTCACGAGCGATTACTTCTTCCCACCGATTATCATTGGCACAATTTCGATCATCGCCTCCACCACGGGGTATTTGATCTCCCGCAAAGTCTGGGGAGAGAATGATAAACGCCACAATTTGCTCGGCATGCTGGGGGTCAGTTCCAACGCCACCTATTTTGGTGTGCCGATCGCGCTCGCGCTGATGGGGAAGGAATGGTTGAGCGTTTATATGATGATGGTGCTGCCGCTTTTTGTGTTGGATTGCACGCTGGGGTATTACTTTGCGGTGCGCGGGGAAAGCACAATTAAGGAAAGCCTTGTGCGCGTCGCCAAGCTCCCCATTCTTTATGGCGCGGTTTTGGGATTGATTGTGAACGCACTGGGGATAGAGCTGTCCCCGCTCGCGCTGGAATATTGGGAGCGTTTCACAGGCACAATGATTATTTTGGGCATGATGATTATCGGCTCAGGTTTGGCCGCGATGGATCGATTCCGTTTTGATACCTCGTTCTTTGTCGGGGTCGTTCTACTCCGCTATATCCTCTGGCCTGTGCTTGGGTTGATCTGGGTGTTTATGGATGTGCATTATTTCCACGTTCTGCCCGACACCATTCACGGGCTTGTAATCCTGATCACCGCCTGCCCGCTTGCGGCGAATACCGTGGCCTACGCGGTGAAGGTGAACCTCCACCCCGCGCTGACATCCTGCATGGTGCTGACCACCACCTTCATGGCCTTGGCGTTTATTCCCTTTATGATGTGGGTGAAAACGATTCTGTTCTAGCGAGATTGAAGCGGTGCCTATCTTGATTTAAACTAGGCACGAATGACGAAGCGTAGTAAAACGACGTCAGGAATAAGTAACGGCGGCTAAGTCAAGATAGGGGCAACTTCCATGCGCGAGATTGTATTCGATACCGAAACCACAGGCATGGACCCGTTTGCAGGTGACCGCATTGTCGAGATTGGCGCGGTGGAGATGTATAATCACCTGCCCACGGGCAAAACGCTCCAGCTTTATATCAATCCTGAGCGCGAAGTCCCGCAAGAGGCCATCGCCGTCCACGGCATCACCAATGAATTTTTGCGCGACAAGCCCATATTCTCGCAGGTCTATAGCGACTTTATCGAGTTCATCGGGGACGATTCCACATTGGTGGCGCATAACGCCGAATTTGATATGAAATTTGTAAATTGGGAGTTGGAGCAGGTCGGGCATAAAGCCATCCCGCCCAATCGCGTGATCGACAGCCTGAAAATCGCGCGGGAGAAATTCCCCGGCTCGCCTGCTAACCTTGATGCGTTATGCCGAAGATTTGCGATTGATAACACAGAACGTACCTATCACGGGGCGCTTTTGGACTCCGAATTATTGGCGGAAGTGTATCTGGAGCTTTTGGGCGGACGCCAACGCGGCCTTGGCCTGATGGATGATAAAAAGGGCGGCAAAGGCGGTAAAGATGCCGTGCAACGCCCATTCCGTGAACCCCGCCCCCACGCTGCCACCGCCGAAGAGCTCGCGGCGCATAAAGAATTTTTAGGCGAACTCACTGATCCACTCTGGGAGAAGATGAAGGG
>CAXHFH010000096.1:0-8631 GCA_964015995.1 uncultured Alphaproteobacteria bacterium | reverse complement strand
TACTCAGACGTCTCGTGGGCTCGGAGATGTGTATAAGAGACAGGTATAATCTTTGATTCAGAAAGCTCAGCAGGCAAACTGCCCTCATTATATTTTTCAATAAGCATATTGGAAAATGCCATCTTTGAACTGCACCCTCTTTGATCTTTAGAAAATGCCAAATCTTCAAACTTGTGAGGAACAAAATCTTTTTTCCACGTTTGATAATCTTTCGGATCAAGATGCTGCACTTCACCATCTTCGTTGGTTTGCGCATTTTCCAGCGCCCTCTTCTTACCCTCAGCCTCGGAAACGACATTCTGCGCCGAGGACATGGATAAAAAGGAAAACATGGCAACGCATGTTACCATAACAAATAAAGCTGAAATTTTACGTATATTTAAAACCATACGTAATTATAGTACCACATGCATTAAAGGACAAGATTTATTGTATTTTTACGGTCTTATATGGCTTTAAAATGCTCAAGAACATCACCGGACGCCGCCATAAAGTCAGGATTCAGCAAATCAGGCGCGCCAACACCATATTTCAATGAATTGCCCATCATATCACGAATATCTCCGCCGGCAGCTTTCAGAATCGCGTGCCCAGCGGCCGTATCCCATTCACAGGTCGGACCAAAGCGCGGGTATAAGTCAGCCTTACCATTGGCAATTACGCATATTTTGATAGAGCTCGCACGCCTGACAACAGTTGCCACCTTGAGGCCATCCAAAAGTTTTTCCTGATCATCTTTATTACCGTAATAGCCGCTCGACATCACAGTCAGCCCCTTTTTCGGCATTTTACGGGTACGAAGCTCTTTTTCGGTTTCACTATCCTCGAAATAGCGCACAGCCTGCGCGTTACCATCTTCATTCACAAAACCGGAATACATTTCGCCCTTTTCAGGGGCATACACCACACCCAAAACAGGCTCTGCTTTATGGACCAGAGCGATATTAACGGTGAAATCAGCATCCCCCCGCACAAAAGCGCGCGTACCATCCAACGGATCGACGAGCCAGAAATACTCCTGCGTCGCCAAATCAATGCGCCGCCCAGCGGCATGCGACTCTTCTCCAATAACAGGAATATCAGGCAATATAGAAAGCAAACGCTCTTCTATTAATTTTTCAGCCTCCTGATCCGCGAGGGTAACAGGCGAACCATCCCCTTTCTCAGCGAGCTTCATATCACGCACACCTTCGAAATATTCAAGAATCAGCTCACCCGCATCGACCGCGATACGTTTAACCATGTTATTAAGTGCACCGCGGTGCGACAGGATTTTAGACGACATAATCGAGGATTTGTTCTTTCGCTTGAGCTTCACCAGACAAATCACCCAATGCAATTTGCTGCTCGATATAGTCTACGAGTTGCTCAACACAAAAATCAATCCCGTTATTCTGCGCATCGACGATTAATTCAGGATTCGCGGGAATTTCATACGGCGCGTCCGAATCAATGCCTGTAAATGACTTGATTTCGCCTGCACGTGCCTTTTGATAAATACCTGTATCATCACGCTTTTCACACGTCTCCAGATCAACAGAAACATAAACTTCATGATAAAGGCCGCCTGCACGCTCGCGTATTAATCGACGATCAGAACGGTACGGCGAGATAAAAGAACAAATCACAACCTGCCCCGCTTGCGCCATTAATTCGGCCACATGCCCCGTGCGGCGGATATTTTCCGAACGCTCTTCAGGGGCAAAGCCAAGGTCTTTATTGATACCACTGCGGACATGACCGCTATCAACAACGACAACATTGATACCTTTTTCGAATAAAATCTTCTCTGCCGCCATCGCAAGCGTGGATTTACCAGAACCCGACAACCCCGACAGCCAGAAGATACCACCGCGGTGACCATTGCGCTTGGCGCGCTCATCATGAGAGAGATAATGTGATCCACCTGATGGACATTTTGCGCCTTGGACGCATCACGGCGCTGATCGGCATAACCTTCCATATTCAACGCACCGCCACCAACAATGTCATACCCTTCATAGACAACCAAACGGCCTAAGCGTTCATTATCCGTGTAAGGGTCAATCGGCAATACATCACGCGCACGGAAGGTAACCTCTGCCACTGCGTTACGGGCAACCTCACCCGTCTGCGACGCATCGGCCAAATCCTGCGTATCAATAATTTTATCAATGGATTGCACAGACACCATGGCCTCATGCGTACCATAGCGAATCTTATAACTGTTCCCAACTTTCAGCGGCTTATGCGCGAGCCAGAAAATACTGGCGCGGAATACGTTGGATAGCATCGGCGGCTTATCGGTGTGTGATCCGATATGGCCGCGCTCTACGAAGAGGCGTTGATCAAGCGTAATACCAATGGCCTCGCCCGGTCTTGCCTCAACCTTATCGGGGTTTTCCGGCCAAACTTCGATGGATTCAACTGTTGCAACCTCATTCCCCGGCGAGAACATAACCTTATCGCCCTTGCGCAGAATACCTGTTTCCACACGACCGACAATAACGCGCTGCTCACCAAATCTGTAAACATCTTGTACAGGGAAACGCAGAGGTAGCGCGATTGGCTCCGGCGCGACTTCAAAGCTGTCGAGCACACCAATCAGGTTTTTACCCTGATACCATGCCATATCCTCACCACGATCCGCGATCATATCGCCATTACGTGCAGAAATCGGCACAATAAAGCGCGGTGTAATCCCAATAGAGGCCAGATACTCCTTCACCTCGCGCGTTACTTTTTCATACGCTTCGGGGGCATGACCAACCATATCCATTTTATTAATCACAACCGCTATTTGTTTCAGGCCAAGCAAGTGGAGCAGATAGGCATGACGGCGCGTTTGTTCCTGCACGCCTTCTGTACCGTCCACCACCAAAATGGCTGCATCCGCCGCCGCCGCGCCGGAAATCATGTTTTTCAAAAATTCACGGTGACCGGGGGCATCAATAATGACGTAATCGCGCTCCTCCGTTGAAAACCAGATTTGCGTTGAATCGATGGTGACGGCTTGGTCGCGCTCCGCCTGAAAGGAATCGAGCACGAACGACCATTCCAAAGCGTCCGTACCACGGCGCTTACAGATGGCCTGTAACTCTTCGTACTTACCCGCAGGCAGGGAGTCAGTATCATACAGCAAACGCCCGATCAGCGTTGATTTACCATGATCAACATGCCCAACAATCACAACCCGCAAAGGATGCGCCGCATTTTGCTTTTTACGTCCAACAGCAGAAGTCTCGCTACTTGTTTCCAATGTTTGTATATTTGTCTGTGTCATAACTTTAAATCCTACATATACCCTGCTGCACGTAAACGCTCGAAGCTATCCTCGGTTTCGGTGTCCATGGAACGGCCTGCACGCTCGCTCGTATTGGTTGTTTCCAATTCCTCAATAATCTCTTCAATCGTGGACGCGTTGCTTTCCACTGGGAAGGTCAGGTTCTTTTCTCCCAGAGAGCGGTACCGCATCATCTTGCCTGTTTCCTCGTCCTTTTGCGCCAGATAAAGCGGGCAAAACGGAATACCTTCACGCAAGTGATAGCGCCAGATATCAATTTCCGTCCAATGCAAAATCGGGTGAATGCGCAAATGTGCGCCCTCCGGAAATTCGGTTTTGTACTGATCCCAAAATTCAGGTGGCTGGTCTTTGAAATCCCACTCCCCATCAATCGTGCGGGGGGAGAATACACGCTCCTTTGCGCGCAAACCTTGTTCATCACGGCGGATACCACCTGTTATGCCTTTGAAGCCCTGCTCCTTCATCAAAACCTTAAGTCCTTCGGTTTTACGCATGGCAGAACGTGTATTGGGCGGCAAAGTTTGATCCATATCTTCTTCCGGCGGGCATGGTTGATTGATGCAGTTCAAGCCCCATTCATCAATCAAACGATCACGGAAGGCATAAACCTCATCCATTTCCATACCGGTATCAAGCAAACACACGGGAAACGGCACGCGCCCCAAAAACGCCTTACGCACCATCCACAGCATCGCCGTGGAATCCTTACCAATCGACCACATCATCCCCATTGGATTAATGCGGTTATAGGCTTCGCGGATGATATAAACCGTTTTCGCCTCAAGCTCATCAAGATAGCTATACACCTTCATATTCCCTTTACTTAATATACATTTTTAAAATGTTATTTAATGAATGAATTTTATATATAGGCTATAAAAACCAATAAAACAAGGAAATAAATAATACAAAATTTTAATGTTATTTATAATTCTTATGCACCAACAATAAAAAAGGCGAGACATACATGCCCCGCCTTACATAGCTTTAGTTACGGCAGATTAAGCCGCATTCGAAACACGCGTACCATCAACCTGAACCTGATCACGGCCGACAGAGATATAATCAAAACCTCTGCCCTGCATATCTTCCGTCTTATATATATTACGCAAATCCGCAATGACATTACCCGCCATAGCTTCAGATATACGCTTAAGATCAAGTGCGCGGAATTCATTCCATTCCGTGACAATCGCCAAGATATCTGAATCTTGCGCAACCTCATAAGCATCTTTGCACCACGCGACATCCTCAATCATACCTTTCGCAGCATCCATGGCCTCAGGATCATAAGCGCAAACTTCCGCACCCGCTTGCTGAAGCACAGGAATAATGGTGAGTGATGGCGCATCGCGCATATCATCTGTATTGGGTTTAAAGGCCACACCAAGAATACCAATCTTCTTACCGCGCACATCACCGCCTGCGGCTTCTATAATCTTATCAGCCATGCGTGACTTACGATCCTCATTCACGGAAACAACCGTCTCAACGATACGCTGTGGCGCACCATATTTCTGACCGGCGCGCGTTAATGCCAATGTATCTTTCGGGAAACATGAACCACCATAACCGGGGCCTGCATGAAGGAATTTGGAACCAATACGCCCATCAAGGCCGATGCCTTTGGCGACATGCTGCACATCTGCACCGACCTGTTCACACAGATCTGCGATTTCATTAATAAAGGTGATTTTTGTCGCCAAGAATGCGTTCGCCGCATATTTAATAATCTCCGCAGTCTCACGTTTGGTGAATAAAATAGGCGTCTCATTTAGATAAAGCGGACGATACACTTCACGCATAACCTCTTGCGCCTTTTCAGAAGATGTACCAACCACAACACGATCAGGACGCATAAAATCATCAATCGCCGCACCTTCACGTAGAAACTCAGGATTAGACGCCACATTAAATTCTGCATCAGGGTTTTCTGCACGAATAATTTCCTCAACCTCACGCCCCGTTCCAACCGGAACCGTCGATTTATTGACAACCACCGTGTAGCCCTCAAGATTTTGCGCGATCTCCCTCGCAGCGCCATGAACAAAAGATAAATCCGCATCACGGCAATATTTACGTGACGGCGTACCCACAGCAATAAAGACTGCATCACACCCCTTCACGCCCTCGGCGATATCGGTTGTAAATTCAATACGGCCTGCATCAATCTGCCTTTTCAACAAATCCTCAAGCCCCGGCTCAAAAATCGGCACTTCGCCGCTCTTTAAACGCTCTATTTTGCTTTCATCTTTATCAACACAAATAACAGTGTGACCAAATTCTGCGAAACACGTCCCCGATACAAGACCAACGTAACCTGTTCCAACCATTCCAATGCGCATGAGGTTTCCCCTTTATTGCTGCGTGTCTATAAATAATAGTCGGAAGCTAACCGATTTTCGAACGTAATGAAAGCCCGTTAATAAGGCATTTTTTAAACATTGTTTTAACAGATTACGCCTATACTGAATTACGATCACCCACCAGATCGCAAAAATGATAGGCATATACCTTGATTTTTTCTTATTTTCCCGCAATAAAGTATGACCGAACAGCAGATTTAAGGATCACAAACAATGGCAGACACAAAGCAACCAAAAGCAAAAAAAGAAAACGCGCAAGCAGGAGAGGCCGCCAACCTACCTCTTTTTTATAAACAACCAATGCCATTAGACGCCAAGAAACACGGCGATTTATCATTGAAAAAGAATTTTGGGTTTGGCTTTACAAACCAAGTTAATGCTGTGCCGGTGAACATGATTGAGATGCCGCAAATATGCCATTACTACCCAATTGCATTCAGTCCTGACGAAAACGCGACCCCTGTTGCAATACTAGGTTTACGCGACAATGAAAATCTATTTCTGGACGCGAAAGGCAACTGGGATGAGTCATCTTATATCCCCGCGTACATAAGACGCTATCCGTTTATCTTCTCTGAGATCCCAAACAGTGACCAGCTTACACTTTGCATCGACAACGTGCCGGAAGTCATTGAAGAAAGTAACAAACAACCGTTCTTTGATGAAGAAGGCGCACCAAGCGAACTCGCAAAGAATGCACTAGATTTCTGTAAATCGTACCACGCAGCCGCGCAACAAACACTCGACTTTAGTAAAGCACTCGCCGATAGCGGCTTGCTTATTGAACGTGAAGCGCAAATTAACGTCGCGGGCAATCGCCGAATCAACTTCTCAGGCTTTAGAATCGTTGATGAAGGGAAGCTCGCAGAACTAAGCGATGACACATTCCTAGAGTGGCGCGCAAAAGGCTGGCTACCGATTCTTTATGCACACTTATTCTCCGGCGCCCAATGGTCCCGCTTAACGCGCTTACTTAATATGCGCCTCGAGAAGGAAGCTGCTTAGTTTCGAAACTCCCAATAGTGTAAGTAAAAACGTCCACCCTATCAGCGCTTTGATACGAATTGTGGATAGATGACCTGATTGGCATTATCTATCTTGAACTCGGACATTGAGCCATGATACCTATTTTTATAGATCATTTTTTCACTTCAAGAAACGAACGAGGAAAGTCATGGCAAAAGTTGGAGCACAAAGGGCCGCCGTACTTACAGGTAAATCAAAATCAACAATTCAGCGCGCCATGAATAGTGGGAAACTATCTTATGAGCTCGATCAGAATAAACGCAGAATAATCGATGTTTCTGAGCTAGAGCGCGTTTTTGGCATCAAGCAAACAAGTCCTGCGCCAGCAGCAAAAAGCAAAGATGTTGACATTGAAGCCGCCGTTGAAAAAGAACGCATGGCCATGCAAATCAAAATGTTAGAGCAACAACTTTCCACAGCGTCTGAAAATATTGATGATCTTAAGGATCAACGCGATAAATGGGAGAAGCAAGCTTCGCAAGTGCTTATCACTAGCCAGTACTCACAAAAGCAAGCCGAGGAATTACGCGCACAAATCAAAGAACGTGAAGAACGTGCACGCCAGAGGCGCTTGCAAAATGCAAAAGTACAGTCAGCACAAGCCAGCAGCAAAAAGAAGGTTGCTCCGCCGAAGCCTGATGCCAAAAAAGCTAAGATTTTGGACGATCAAATGCAAAAGCTTAAAGCGCAGAATGAAAACGTGACCGAAGATACTGGTTCAGTTTTCCGCTTCTGGAAAAAAGCAAAAGGCTAACCCTCTTCTCTCAATAATTTCCGTATAAATCATATATAAAACTTACTGTGGCATTTCCCCTATAATAGATGGTATTATGTAGGTGTTTGTAAACTTTATGTAATGGTGGACTATGCGCTTTTTAACACTACTTTCCTTATCTTTTATCTTTATATTCTCATGTGGCAATGTCTCATTTGCACAAGATCCTGGGAACGAGAGCGTATCCGAAAATGTTGTTCAAAGTGAACAAGAGCCAGAAGAAGAGGGCAATGCGTTTGCACGTGCAAGCGATTCCCAAATTGAAGAAGCACAAAAATTCTATAAGAAATGCAAAAACAATGAGACGTTGAGCGCACGTAAGGACTGCAAATGTGCGGCAACATCGTATCTCGAAACACGCCTTAAGCTTGGCGATAGCGCTACCATAGAGCAAATCACAGCAGAAAATATTAATAGCTGCCTTAAAGACGAAAAGTCCATGATACAAGATCCGAATAAAGTAAAAGTCGAAGTGACAGAAACACAAATGAAAGAAGCCGAATCTATTTATGCCTGGTGTAAGGGCGATTATGACGTAAGCCGTCAACTTGACTGTGAGTGCTTGGCGTCCGAGTTTTTACAAAAACGCATTGAAGAAGGCCCGATATTAGGGCGTGATATCATCCTGGGATCTTTAGGTGGAAAATGTAAAAACTTAGTAGAAAGTGCCGGTGTTCAATATCAGCAATGTATGAGTGGTGCCGCCGTTAAAAAAACTTACGGCATAGAACGCAAAAAGTTTTGTGAATGCTATGCCAGAGCATGGACCAAAAACTACGAAGCTCAATCAGGTAATTTCAACCCAAGAATGAAGATATCCTTCGGTGTAAAAGCAATAGGCCAGTGCAAAAGGCCTGAAGCTTACCAATAGATAATCTAAAAATTCATTGCTGAGCCAATAACGTTCTTTTTATAAAACTCCGCCAATTCTGAGAGAACGACCTGACTATCCAGCACGAAATTCACGTTTGTTTTTGTGGCTTTAGAAAGCTGAAAGCCCCCCAATGCGCCGGCAAATGCATTCAAATATGGTGACGACAGCCACGCGACCTCGTCCAGATCATTATTTTTACCAAGCTCAAGAATGTGATCCGTTGCTTTCGATAGGTTTTCAATGACAGAATTATCTATAAAGCCGCTCATTTCATTTATATAAGCTTTAGCAACAGCGCCCCCATCGC
>CAXHFH010000095.1:0-8696 GCA_964015995.1 uncultured Alphaproteobacteria bacterium | reverse complement strand
TGTATAAGAGACAGATTTAGTGTTTTATTGGTGATGCTGTTTTCACTCTCGGTAAAGCCGGCTTTGCGACCTTCTTCGTAAGCGTCCGTTTTTATTTTTTCCACTTCATTGGGAGAAAATGTGGGCTCGTTGGCGCGCGCCTCTTCAGACATCAAGTTTTCATCATCGAAGTTGTTCGAATCAAAGAAAAACGGCTGTCCTTTCATGTTTTTATCCTAACTATCCTTGATCAGCCCTTGTTAGGCGATCATTTCTTCTTCGGCGTTGCCTGTGTTGATTGTCACTTCTCCGCGCGCCTCAAGGTCTTTTGTTACTGTCACAATATATTGCTGTGCTTCCTCAACATCTTTTAATCGGACGGGACCCATTGCCGCCATATCTTCTTGCATGATTTTACCGGCGCGCTCAGACATATTGTTGAAGAACAAATCTTTGACCGTATCGGTCGCACCTTTGAGTGCAAGCGGCAGCTTTTCTTTATCCACGGCGCGTATGACGGTTTGAATAGAGGCTTGATCAAGACTGAGGAGATCTTCAAATGTAAACATCAGGCTGCGGATTTTTTCGGCGGCGTCTGGTGTATGTTTTTCCAATTCTTCCATGAATTTATTTTCAACAGCGCGTTCCATATTGTTGAATATGTCAGCCATTAATTCATGGCTGTCGCGGCGCTGTGTGCGCGCAAGGTTCGACATAAATTCTTTGCGCAATGTACGCTCAACTTCTTCAAGAATTTCTTTTTGAACTGTTTCCATCTTGAGCATGCGATTGATTACTTCAAGTGCAAATCCATCTGGCAGCGAGTCCAAAACGCGTGCGGCGTGATCTGTTGAAAATTTAGAAAGAACAACAGCAACGGTCTGTGGGTATTCTTTTTGCAAGAAGCTAGAGAGTATATCCTCGTTTACGTTGCCGAGTTTTTCCCACATCGTACGCCCTGCGGGCCCACGAATTTCTTCCATGATGGCATCGATTTTTTCTTGTGAGAGGCCGGATTTAATCAGCATACGCTCAGTACTATCTTGTGATCCAACGAGCGTGTTGGTTGAGCTCATTTGTTCCGTAAATTCAATGAATAAACGCTCTACGATGCTCGGTCCGATTTTCCCTAAGCCTGAAATGATTTGTGAGAGCTCTAATATTTCATCGTCGTCCATGTGACTAAAAATTTGTGCTGTTTGATCTTCACTGAGGGATAGCACAAAAATCGCGGCCTTTTCCGGCCCCGACAACGAACGATAATCATCTCTAACGCGTACGCTCATAAGTTACTAACTTTCCTGCGACATCCAGCTACGGATAACAGAGACAGTTTCTGTTGGATAGCTCTCTACGATGCCTTCAACTTTTTTAACGGTAGAGGCCTTAACCTTGCCCTCGATACCTTGAATATTGATCAATGAATCTTCATCTTCCTCAACGTCATAATCACCGCCCATATCTGCTGCCGATAAGGCTTGACCATCTGCGCCAATTTGTTGCTGCGCAGGCGGGGCGAGTGCGGGATTTGCGGGGGAGGCTGCCAGAAGGTCATGTTGCAATAGCTCATCCAATCCCGTGACAGGTCTGTTTAAAGATTCTGCATTCACCAGTTTTGTCACCATCGGCTGTAAGACAAGAAGAACGACAAGGATCAACATAATGCCGACGACTAACATTTCCGCAGCGTCAATCAAGTCGCTTTTTTCAAAGCCAAACAGCATGCGGTCATCAATGATGTCCGCATCTGTGTCGATTTGAGCAAATTGAAGATTTACAATTTCGATGACATCACCGCGATCTTCATCATATCCGATAGCAGATCGAACAAGCGCCGTGATTTGGCTCATTTCTTGTTCGGATCGTGGTTCGTATGTTTTGTTGCCTTCTTCATCTGTGGTGTAGCGACCATCGACTAAGATTGATACAGATAGCTTTTGAATTTCACCGGACTGACGAACGGTATTTCGAATTGTTTTACTGATCTCGAAATTGGTCACTTCTTCTGTTCGTGACGTTTCTGCTGTTGGAGCATTATCAGCAAGCAAGTCACCACCAACACCAGGGAGGTTCGTGCCGACAGAAACTTCGTCTGATGCGGGTTCTCTCTCGGTGGTTTCTTCTTGTGTGGTTTGGGATGAACGCTGAACTTGGCCTTCAGGGTCGTATATTTCTTCGTTCATGCTAATTTGATCAAAATTCATTTCGGCATTCACGATGGCCGTAACTTTGCCGTAGCCGACAACACGACTAATTTGATCTTCAATACTGTTTTGCATGCGTTTTTCGAAGGTGCGCCTGAGGTCTTCGGTTTTAACAGACATAAGGCCGTCATCCTCACCACCTTTTGCCATTAAATTACCATTGCTGTCGATGACAGATACATTTGATGCTTTCAGATTGGGCACTGCGGACGCAACAAGAGACTGGATGGCAAGAATTTGAGATCGTTCAGCGGAGGAACCTGATTGAATGCCTAAAAATACACTGGCTGACGATGACCTTGTGTCGCGGCTAAACAGTTCTCTTTGTGGTAATACGATGTGTACGCGTGCACTGCGGATACTGTCTAATGAGCTGATCGTTCTGGAAAGCTCTCCTTCTAACGCACGGACTTGATTAATGTTTTGAACAAAGTTTGTTGTTCCAAAACCGGATTGTTCGTCAAAAATTTCATATCCCATGGATCCGCCGTTAGGAAGCCCGGCATCTGCAAGAAGCATGCGCGCACGACCAACTTGGTCACTGGGTACCATAATACGTGAGCCGTCCGTTGAAATTTCATACGCGATTTGCGTTTCTTCAAGTTTTGCAGCAACGGCGCCGGAATCTGTAGATGATAGATTTGTGTATAATAATTTCATCTCTGGCGTAGCAATGCGCATGGATAAAAATACAAAAAACATCAATAGACCAAGCAGTATTGCGCCCATAACACCCAAACGGGCAGGGCCTAATTGTTGTAATGTTGCGATAAAATTATTCACGACGATGGCCTTTTACAACACGTTAGAACTCCATGGAAGGTCGGAGTAACGTCTAGTATAACACAAAAAATGTGCATAAGACGAGGGGGTGATTCGCCATAAACACACCGCATAAGGTACTGTAGTTTTTGTATTCTGGCAAATCCCAAAGTTAAAAACGCTCTTTTTCTGTTTTCTTTAGCATTTTCAGTGGTTTTATTGACTTTATGGTAATAATTATGTATCATGATAGTAGGGTAGTATGTCAAATTTCCGATTATTGCATTTTTAACGGATTTGGCAAAATGTAGAAAGGTTAGGGTTACGCTCATGATTGAAGCGGTTAATTCTACAATAGCAAATGTAGCTGTATCGCGAGATGCAGCGGTGCGGTCAGCCAATACGGCTCCACCGCCTTTGCCTGAGGGTGCGCCATCCGTGCCGCAGGCTCCGTTTGTTTCGCCTTATATATCGGTTGATCTTGATTTTGATACAGCCGTGCTTCAAATTCGTGATTCTGAAACTGGTGATGTTCAACAGCAATTCCCGACGCAAAGTCGTTTGGCGCAGTTAAGACGCGCGCAAGATGCGCAAGAGAGTGTTGATCTGCAGCAGCGTCAGCAACAGCCACAAGCACAACAGGCTGCTCCGCAGCAGTCTAACGTTGTGACACTTCAGGATGTTACGTCTAGTCAGGCATCTAATTCATCATTACCATCGCCGCAAATTGCGATTGCCGCTTTATCGACAGGCGCACAGTCAGGGCAAGCTGGCCAGTCTGCCGGCGTAAGTGTCCTTGCCTAAATAATTTTCAAATTAGTTATTATCCGGAAATATCAGTTTTTTCGTGCTGTGCGTTTTCTTTCACAGGTTCCGGCGTTGTCTCATTTTCTTGATTAATCATCAGGCCGGCAGAGATTTCACGATTGATGTTTATAAGAATGTCGAGTTTCTCTTTTTGAGGATTGGCCATAATTTCCATTTCACGTTTGAAAATAAAATTCGCGAGATTGACGATGTTGCTTCGTAGGTCGTTCGGGCGATCACCATCCTTATTTTCTAGTGCCGTATCATAAAAGAGCATCCAGACTTGACGGTTATATTTGAGTGTTTCCTCCAGCAGATCCTTCGGGCGATCATCCCAACCATCGATGAGTTGTTGCAACATGCGGTTGGACTTCAGTAAGACGCGTGCTTCGAGCTCTCTTTGATTACCTGCGTTGGCTTGTGCGTTTGTATCATAAGCACCAGCGGCCTGAGCGTATGGATTGTTTTTATTATGAGACATTTTCAAGCAGCTCCCGCTCATGTTCGATTAATTGTTGGGCAAGCTTCATGGCCTTATAATATGTGCCGGCTATGATTTGTTCGTTGATTTGCATGAAGAAGATTGCGCTTGAAGGGGACGCTTTTTGTACTTCGTTTACAAGATTAAAGTAGCGATCATGATATTCCTTCGGATTGCGTGAAATGTACATACACTGAATAAGGAAATACACTTTTTTACACGGACTATCCGTGTCTTCCTCACGCATAATGTCTTTTTCACGAATGATCGGTGCATCGCCCGCGATGTGAAGGCGTGTGCGATTGGAGCTGTTTGTAATAACAGCCTCACCGATGAGAATTTTTTCTTGAGGTTTTAAGTCGATAACGAGAGCCATGGAATTCTTCCTTTCTTATAACAACCGCTTTCTGCAGTATGGATATCAATTACATTATCATACAAAAGCCAGGTAAAGGAAGGCTTAAAAAGTCAGTTTAAAAAGCAAAAAAAGGAGCGGAAAATTTCTTTTCCCGCTCGCTTTTATTTGAATAATTATGGTTTCTAATGCCCTTATTGGGGTGATTAGAATAGTCGAAGAACAGCCTGTTGAGACTGAGACGCCAATGATAGGGATGTAACACCCAATGTCTGACGTGTCTGCAAAGCCAAGAGGTTTGCACCTTCTTCGTTTTGGTCTGCCACGGTCAAGTCATCGGCACCGGCTTCCAGAGTATTGATTGTTTTCTCTGTGAAGTCTTGGCGTGTCTGAATGATAGACAGGTCGTTTGCGATAGATGAACCGAAGTTTCTAACATCATCAAGAGCTGTACGAATGTCATCGATTGATAACTGGATCGAAGCTGTTGTTGTGAATGCGCCCTCGGCAATACCCAAACCGTTTGCAGAGAAATCAACACCCTGCGTGGTTAGTGAGTTGTCACGATCTTCGTTAAAGAATGTAATAAGATCGTCACCACCAAGAAGGTTAACGCCGCGATATTCTGCATCTTCAACGATACCATCGATTTGCTCTCTGATGTTGTTAAAGTCAGATTCGAACTGTTCGAGGTCAACACTTGTACCAACAAATGTGAAGCGTTCAGAGTTAACGTCACCTGCGGTAGCAATCGCACCGTCACCAGCATTTGTACCAAATGCGAAGTTCGGGTTGGCTGTACCACTTACATCTTCGTACTCGATCTCAAGTGTGCCAATGTCGTTACCGGCTAGAATCTCAAGTTCACCTGTATCAGTGTTAAAGGATGCTGTTACAAGAGAACCAACACTAGAGTCGTTGTTGATGTTGTCGATTAATTCCTGAATGGTCGTACCTTGATCCACAGTAATGTCAGCGCTTGATGTATCATCGACATTAACGCGAATGATCAATTCATCTGTACCTGCGGCACCAGTTGTCAGAAAACCAGCGTCGTTCAATGTTGCGGATGCAACGTAGTTTGAATTAACCTGAGAGGCTACCAAAGCGCGGTTTGATTTCAATGTACTACCGGCAATTGCTGTACCACCGTAACGGATCGCCGCAGTACCACCAGCATCATTGTTTTCAGCTTGAACGAAATCGCCAAGACCAATTGCTGTGAAGCCAGCAAAGTCGAATTCAGTACCGGCCGCGCCTGAGTTGGCGGAGTCTTGGATACGAATAGCAGCGCCATCAACAAGTGATTCAATTTGCAATTGACCACCTGATGTTACACTAGCGCGAATTAAATCGTCATTGTTTGTATCAGAGTTGATCTGAGCCACAATGTTATCGACTGTATCGTTCGCAGCAAGAGTTACTGTTGCTGCAGGGTTGGTTACAGTTGGGTTAGCTGTGGCAGAGCCATCAGCTTCTTCAACGATAATTGAAAAGCTCTCACCACCTGCGAATTCAGCAAGGTCTGCTGTAAGGTTGATCCCACGAAGATCTTCTGTACCGCGAATAAGGGCAAAGCCTTCTGCAGTTCTTGCTTCGGATTGGGCTTCGATTGCAACTGATTCAGCCTGCTCTACGAGGTTTGTTAGAGCGGTAATACCGTTATCAGCTTCCTCAATCGTTCTGATGGATTGTGAAATACCATCGAGAAGTCTTGTAAGGTCACCTGCGCGGTTATCAAGGCTTTGTGCTGCGAAGAAGTTGGACGGATTGTCCAATGCAGAGTTCACCTTCAATCCAGTGGCCAAACGCAACTGTGTTTGGTCAATCAGGTTTTGAGTGTTTTGGAGAGATAGTAGGTTGCTTCGTAAAGCAGACGTCAACACGATATCTGAAGACATGGTTAGTTCCTTTCCTAGGTTGTAACACTGAAAAATCCTATTTCAGCTTTATACTCCATAATAATAACACAACATTTAACAAAAGGTTAAACTAATTTAAAATACCGCGAAAAATGTTGTGAATGGTGTATTTTGACTAAGTTTCTTCAAAAAACGATGTGATTTCAAGGGGAAAATAAAAAGGGTGCACCGGTTATTGCTTCTGCAATTATACCGGATACACCCGAATTGTGAGCCCCACACTTCTGTATGAAGGTGTTCACAATAAATCGGATACTGAGCTCTAGGGGTTAGGGATGCGGGTAGCGTGCCTAGAACCCAATATCCTAATCTGTTCTTATCTCAACTGCAGTAGCTCCTGTGTCATTTGGTCCACTGTGTTGATAACCTTTGTTCCTGCTGAATAAGCACGTTGTGCCACAATCAGAAGGGCAAACTCATCTGCCAGATCAACATTTGAATTTTCCAGTGTAGAGGCCTCAATAAAGCCTGCACCACCTGTACCGACTTCGCGGAGGTTTTCTTCACCGGAATCTTCGGTTTCTGTGTAGGCTGTGCCGGATTCCTCTGCCAAGCCGTTTGGATTGGCAAATGTTACAAGCGGAAGCTTGTAGAGGACAGAGCTTGCGCCGTTCGAGAATTGGGCGATTACAAAGCCGTCTCTATCAATTTCGATACCTGAACGTAGGCCTAACTCGGCGCCATCTTGGTCAGAGAACAAAACAGTGTAATCACTAGAGAATTGACTAAAACGCTCTATATCAACGGCTATCGTTTGAACCTCAGACCCGTTATTCCAATCAATCAATGGTAAATCAATGTCAATATTGCCATCAACATCTTCAAGGGCGTTGATTGTACCGTCACCGTTGAAATTTATAAGACCTGAAGACAGTTCGTTGTCGTTTGGATCACGCACTGTGATGTTCCACCATCCACGTGAATTATATGTTGATGCACCCGGTAATGATTGCAGGGTAGGGTAGTTGCCCGTGCTGTATGGTGGTGTGTCTGTCGGTAAACCGTTCGAAAACGTACCGCCGCTTAGGTTGTCAGACGTATAGGTTGCCGGTGTAAAGCCAAGAGATGCGAGGGCCGCGCCTCCACCAATATCTGCTATTGCGAAGTTTTCCGTGCCCAAAACGAAATCATCGTGTTGGAAAACAATCTCGCCATCGTTGCCCAAAAAGGCCGATAAGTTGGTCACATTGTTATTGATATCATCAATAAGGTCACCAAGATCAAAGATCATGGCATCCACACCAACCGGAAGTGGCGCACCGTCAATGGCGCTGATTTGGTATGTTCTTGCACCGCCACCATCAACATCAATCGTAAACTGATCACCATCGGCCAAGCCAAGATCAATCACCATTTCATCGGTGGATGACAGTGATGTTCGTGTGCTGGGGTGGGTTGCTTGTGGGCCGTAAGTTTTCGTGTATTCAAATGTTAATGGCTGTGGATTGCCTAATGAATCATACACAGTCAGGCTTCGTGTAAAGTCAGCCGCAATCGTACCAACATTGGCCAATATTGTGTCAACTTCACCAGAATCCAGATTAACCGAGAGTTCTGCATTATTCGTCGGGCGTGTTAAGCCGCCAACAAAGGCGACATCAATAGGTACCAGAGAATCCAGATCCCCTTGGTTGGTCGGTAATGCGCCAGTTTGGTCAATTGGCCAGCCATAAAGGAAAAATCCTGCAGAGTTTCTTAAAAACCCTTGTGAATCTTCTGCGAATTGCCCGTTCCGCGTGTATAAGAACTCGCTTAGGGCGGAGTCATCAGAGTCACGTTTTACGGCAAAGAAGCCATTTCCTGAGACTGAAGCATCTGTTCCGGATGATGATTGAATCAAGCTGCCCTGTTCGCTAACTTGTTGCAGGCGGGTGGCGGTTACTGATCCGGGGGAATAAAGTGCTGAGTTACCTTCTGTTGTCACCAGAGAAAAGAAGGCTGCTTCCGAGCGCTTAAACCCTGTCGTGTTAATGTTCGCGATATTGTTGGAGATAATCGCGGTATTTTGCGCTTGTGCGGTTAATGCCGACACTCCTGTAAATAATGCTCCGAATAGTCCCATGGTCTTTCTCCTTTTACTTTCTTAAATTCTGTTTCTTCAAAGTTGCTGTTTTATGTGTCTGTTTCTGTGACGTTAATGACTGTCTCTTATACACATCTCCGAGCCCACGAGACGTCTGAGTATC
>CAXHFH010000094.1:0-8757 GCA_964015995.1 uncultured Alphaproteobacteria bacterium | reverse complement strand
AACTGCCCCATCAGGCCGTTTGCGGCTTCGCTTTGCCAATGATCTTCATGCGGCAGATATTTAACCTTCTGACGCAACCAATCCAGATGGAAACGCTCACCCAGCTCAAAATACGTACGCGCTGTATTCTTCAAATGCGTGCCTTGCTCGGATGAGATACGGATAATGTCACACGCCGATGTCAACACAGGCATCAGAGCAATTTTATGCGCCAGATCCTTTGCAATACCATCACGTATGGAGGCTTCCTCACGTTGTTGGATACCGACTTTCAGATCATCCGTTACCAATTCATGTAGATTTTCCGACAACTCCTTAATACCGTCACTAAACTCCTTCGCGTCGGCATCAATGTCCATCTCACGACCAAGGCGTGTTAAGAACCACGTAATACCATGCGTTGCAAGGTGTTCAATTTCTTGCATAGCTTTCAATTGAACCTGTGCAGGGACTTTGCCGTCCATTTCTTCGATCATGTCCCACAAATGGCGTAAGCCAAAGGCATCACGAACAATCAGATAGGCTTGTGTAATTTCCTCAACCGTCGCCCCGGTCTTCGTCATGAGAGATTGCAAGAATGTCGGCCCCAGACGATTCACCAATGAATTCGCCATCATGGTTGCGACAATTTCACGCTTCAAACGGTGACGAAGAATTTCTGTTTCATAACGCTTGCCCAAAATTTCGGGGAAATAATCCATCACCCAATAATTCATTTTCGGATTATCGGGAATATCCGTCGCCAATAAGTCTTTGGTAAGATTGATTTTCGCATACGCCAAAAGAATACAAAGCTCCGGCCTTGTCAGACCTTTACCCGTACGCAGGCGTTTTTCAATCACCTCCTGATCGGGTAAGCCTTCTATTTCACGACTTAGACCCTGTGTACGTTCCATATATTTAATGAACGCATCATGTGCCTGCAGATTTTCATGTGCCTGCATTTCAATGACGGATATGGCTTGTGCCTGCTGATAATTGTGGCGTAAAACGTGTTCCGCCACCTCATCGGTCATTTTTTCAAGTAGCTTATTACGCGACTTGATATCCATATCATGGTCTTTTTGGTTCATCACATCGCTGAGAAGAATTTTAATATTCACCTCATGGTCAGAGGAATCAACACCCGCCGAGTTATCAAGGAAGTCAGTATTCATCGCAACACCACGTTCGGCCATTTCAATACGGCCAAGCTGTGTGATTGCAAGGTTCGCGCCTTCACCAAGCACTTTCGCCCGTACGTCTGCACCATTAATGCGCAAAGCGTCATTGGCCTTATCGCCTGCATCGGCATTCGATTCCTTAGAAGACTTAATATACGTACCGATACCACCAAACCAGAGCAAATCTGTGCGCGATTTTAACATCGCAACAATCAAATCATTCGGTGTTACCTTATCTTTTGACAGGTCGAACCGTTTCTTGATTTCAGGCGTAAGCGTCAGCATTTTATCGCTACGGTTGAAAATTTTACCGCCTTTAGAGAGGCACTTTTCATCATATTGATCCCAACCAGAAACCTTTTCAAACAGGCGCTTACGCTCCTTGAAAGATTTTGCGGCATCAGGCTCCGGGTCACAGAAAATATGGAGGTGGTTAAACGCACCAATCAACTGAATATGCTCAGACAGCAACATACCGTTACCGAAAACATCCCCTGCCATGTCGCCAACACCGACAACGTCGAAAGGCTGGTTTTGAGTGTCGTGATTGAATAAACGGAAGTGATACTTCACTGATTCCCAAGCCCCGCGCGCGGTAATACCCATTTTCTTATGGTCATATCCGGCAGATCCACCAGAGGCAAACGCATCATCGAGCCAGAATTTATATTCCTGTGACAAGCCGTTTGCAATGTCAGAAAACGTTGCCGTCCCTTTATCTGCGGCCACAACCAAATACGGGTCATCACCATCGCGACGCACAACATCCTTAGGCGGGATAATCTTTTTCCCTTTTTGGTTGTCCGTAATATCCAACAATCCACGAATAAGGGTTTTGTAACACTCAACCCCCTCTTTCATAAACTCTTCGCGACTATTCGTTGGTGTTTTAACAACAAACCCACCCTTAGAGCCCATCGGCACAATCACAGAGTTTTTCACCATTTGCGCCTTCATCAGGCCAAGTACCTCGGTGCGGTAATCTTCATGGCGGTCAGACCAACGAATACCACCACGTGCGATTTTATCACCACGCAGATGAATACCTTCAACCAAAGGTGAATACACAAAAACCTCACGGAAAGGTCGTGGCCTTGGCATGAATTCAATTTTTCCGCTATCGAATTTCATGGATAAATACGGCTTTGATTTTCCATCTTCTCCGCGCTGATAATAATTTGTACGCAGCGTTGCCTGCACCAACGCCATGATTGAACGCAAGATACGGTCATAATCACTGGAATCAACTTTCTCCAACTCATAATCCATCGCAACGGCACAGCCAGCCACAAGGTTTTCCGATTCCGCGCCGTTGGCCATATCATGATAAGCCTTAAACATATCAATCAAAACACGGCTTATTTTCGGGTTTTCCGTGATGGCTTTTTCAATATAACTACGGCTGAACGGGAAGCGGAGCTGTTTGATATAGCGTACATAGGCACGCAAAATCGTAATTTCTTTCCAGTTCATATTGGCACTGAGCACCAAACGATTAAGCCCGTCATTTTCGACCTGATTATACCAAATCCTTACAAACGCTTTTTCGAAGTTTTCTTTGACGTTATTAATGACAACGAAATCTTCTATTTCAGGTGTTTCCAAAAGGAAATCATGAATCCATATCGACTTATCGCGGCCTTTCGGCTTAATCTCAAAAGGCAATTCCGCGACTGCACGCAGGCCCATATCTTCCAAAATTGGCATCACTTCCGATAATGTCACAGGGGCGCCAACGTGGAATATCTTCAGACGGACCTGTTTTAAATCCATATCATTCGGACGATAAAGATCGAGCACCACACGATTTTCAGAATAGGCGGTTTCTATCTTTTCAATATCAAACACGCATTGATGCGCCTTGTAATTCATTGTGTAGGGAACAGGAAACGCATCCGCATAACGTAAGGTAAAATCAGTGATTTTCTGATCATCGCTATAAGAATTCGTGAGAGCTTGCGCCAATCTCTCCGCCCATGTTTGCCCCGCATCACGCAGACGCTTTTCAATGCGTCTTGGTGCAATCTTCGGCGGATTTTTCTGACTGACATTGATCACGAACATCACACGCGCAAAAACGGAATCATCCAATGTTGTGTAGAAATTCGAACAAACACCGTTTGTCTCTTCTTCCAAAATCGCCTGAATATCTTTTCTAAGCTTCGTGCCGAAACGATCACGCGGTATGTAAACAAGGCAAGAAATATAGCGCCCAAAAGGATCGGCGCGTAAGAACAACGCAATGCGCTGACGCTCTTGCAAGCGGATAATGTTACGGCAAATTCTCAAAAGCTCATCTGTCTCAATCTGGAATAATTCATCGCGCGGATATTTTTCAAGAATATGACGCAAAGCCTTGGCATCATGCGTGCCTTCAATGTACCCAGACTCTTTCATCGCGTCTTCAACCTTAACGCGTAAATAAGGAACGTCACCTACACTTCGGGAATATGTCACCGATGTGAACAAGCCTAAGAATAGTTTTTCACCGACAATATTGCCTTTTTCATCGTAAACCTTAATGGCAACGCAATCCATTGGCACACGCCTGTGAACAGTGGAAAGACGGTTGGTTTTCGATATCGACACAGGTGGTAAATTGCGACGGAGTTCCTGAAGGTTACGCGGCAACCCCTCTTCTGATTCTTGTATATAAGCGGGGGACACATCATCATGCAGCAAGCCAAGGCTAGAGCCTTTAATCGTTCTGCTTCGCACACCGTTTTTGCCATCGATAAATGCATATTCACGATACCCCAAAAGCGTAAAGTTATTGTCATACAAATAATCCAGAAACGCGCAATGCTCCTGAATTTCGGCAGCCGGCCTGTTTGTTCTGGCCGTGTTTAAATCTTCTGCGGATTGTTTAAGTTTGGCAAGAATAGGTTTCCAGTCTTTGTTCGCGTGGAAAACATCATCCAGAACCGTATATAGCCCATCTTGCAAATCTTTAATGGCTTCATCCGATAATGTTTCATGGATTTGCACATGGATGTGCGCCTGACGGTAGTATCCCTTTTCTGATTTCGCCTTAATATCCTTCAAATTACCATCTTTATCGTACGATGTGTAAATGTTCGGGTGGATCAAAATACCGATCAAAAGGTTATTTTTGTTAATGTCTGCCGCAACAGAATCAACCAAGAATGCTAAATCATCACTGACGATATCAATGACAGTTTTGCGGCATTTTCCCTCTTCCGTATCGGGGCAATAGATACGAAGGTCCGGCTCTCCCTTAGTGCGTTCCTTCGCCATTTCCCAATGCGACATTGCCATAGCGGCCAATAATTGCGGATCAAAAAACTCTAAATCATCCTCGATCATTTTACCGCATAATATCTCCAACATTTTGTTCAATCCGGCTGGGGCTTTTGCAGGCAACGCCTTCCGTGCATCTTCGAGCAGGAGGCTTATTTCTTTTTTTGATTTTGTCATAGGATATGTACCGCTTTAGATCATTATTTATTCGCCGCATATTAAAGGCAAAACATCATCTGGTCTAGGGGCTATAACGTATAAAACACCAATAAAATACTGTGCAATGCACAAAGTTTCGCATCAGTTTTTATTTAAAAATCCGGTTTTCATTTTCTGTAATTTAGATATGATATCGATGTACAATAATTTAATGGGAATGACACCATGTCGCTTAAGGGAAAAACGGCTCTGATTACAGGATCAACCAGTGGTATCGGCCTCGCCATCGCCAAAGGGTTTGCCGATAAAGGCATTAACATTGTCATGAACGGTTTCGGCGATGCCGACACCATCGAAAAAGAACGTAAAGATATAGAAGCCGCAGGCGTTCAGGCCATTTATAATGGCGCAGATATGACCAAGCCTGATGAAATTACGGCCATGGTTAAAGCGGCAGAAGAGGAATTCGGAAATATTGATATCCTCGTTAATAATGCCGGCATTCAGCATGTATGCCCTGTAGAAGATTTCCCACCCGCCAAATGGGATGCGATTATTGCAATTAATATGTCCTCTGCGTTTCATACAACCCAAGCCGCTATTACCGGTATGAGAGAGGCCGGATGGGGACGCGTCATTAATATGTGCTCCGCTCATGGACTCGTCGCATCACCTTATAAGAGTGCTTACGTCACGGCAAAACATGGTATTTTGGGATTTACCAAAACCATCGCACTGGAAGTCGCAGAAGATAACATCACGTGCAATGCCATTTGCCCGGGCTATGTGTTTACGCCACTGGTCGAAAGCCAAATCGCAGATACCGCCAAGGCGCGCGGAATCACAGAAGATGAAGTTGTGAATGATGTTTTACTGAAGGCACAATGGACAAAGAAATTTGTGACCGTAGAGCAAATTTCAGGGATCGCGCTCTTTTTATGCTCCGACACCGCCGAAAATATCACCGGAACAGATATTACTGTTGACGGTGGCTGGACTGCGGCGTAAAGCCTCCCCCTGCGTTTTAAACTCACAAACATAAGTTTTGAAAAATGGCTGAAACAAAAAGACCTCGTGTCATCATTATCGGTGCAGGATTCGGTGGATTATCCGTTGCAAAAGCTCTGGCGAACAAAGATGTGGACGTGTCCCTGATTGATAAACACAACCACCATTTATTCCAACCCCTGTTGTATCAGGTTGCTACTGCCGCGTTAACAGCTGCGGAAATTGCCATGCCCATCCGCCAAATAATGCGAAAAGCTAACAATGTCGCTGTTTATATGAATGAAATAAGCGAAATTGACCAAGACAAAAAAATTGTGCGTACAATTTACGGGCGCGAATTCTCCTATGATTATTTGGTTATCGCGACGGGTGCACGACACAGCTATTTCGGGAAAGATGAATGGTCTGAATTTGCACCGGGCCTTAAAACAATCGAAGATGCCCGTGAAATTCGCCAACGCGTTTTAACGGCTTTCGAAAAAGCCGAAATGGCCGAAACCGAAGAAGATCGCAAAGCCTATCTTAATTTTGTGATTGTTGGTGCGGGCCCAACGGGTGTGGAGCTTGCGGGTGCTATAGCAGAGCTCGCGAATGAAACGCTCAGAGGAGACTTTCATCACATTACACCTGAATCTGCGCGCATTATTGTGGTTGATGCCGCGCCGCGCATACTAATGGGCTTTGATGAAGCATTGTCTCAAAAAGCACGAAAGCAGCTTGAAAGCCTCGGCGTAGAAATCCGTCTTGATGCTATGGTTAAAAACATAGAGGTTGGCTTTGTTAGTTTTGGCGAAGAGACCTTGCCCGCACGAACCATTATATGGGCGGCGGGTGTTCAGGCATCCCCTGCCGGAAAATGGTTGGATGCAGAAATGGATCGAACGGGACGCGTTATCGTTGATAACCACCTCAATGTTCCCAACGATCAAGATATCTATATTATCGGTGATACGGCGCATTACCTGCCCGAAGGCGCAGAACATCCCCTTCCCGGTATCGCGCCCGTTGCAAAACAAATGGGCGAATATGTCGCAAATGACTTACTTAAACGTATCAAAAACAATAAACGCGGCGCATTTAAATATAAAGATTACGGCTCTATGGCCACCATCGGGCGTAATCGCGCCATTGGTGACATAAATGGATTTAAGGTTAGTGGTTTTTTCGGATGGGTTATGTGGTGCGTCACCCATATATATTTCCTCATCGGCTTTAAGAACCGATTTATTGTTGGGCTGCGCTGGTTGCTGTCCTACGTTAATAAACAACGGGGTGTACGTCTGATTATCGGCGGGGGAAAAATATCCGATTTACCACATAAGACACAGGATAATGACTATCAGGTGTAATGAAAGACGCTAGATTACTTTTTCTTTTTAACGATACGCCGCATGGTTGTTTTGTTTTGCGGCCTTAGATCCTCCAGAAGCGGGCCCCCCGGCCTGACCGGGCGCTCGGCAAAACGCCCAAGGGAAATCATACGATCATACATCGTAATCGCCGCAGCAACGCCGACATTCACACAAAATTTCATCGGAATTTTAACAACGTGATGACATTGCTCGACAACGGGCGCGGATAAACTGCCCATTTCCGGGCCAAAGATATAGGCCGCGCGCATAGGATGGCGAAAGCTCGGCAATTCAATCGATTCCTCCACAAACTCAATCCCAACCAACGTACATTCCATCGGAAGCTTTAATGCTTGCGGCTTTTCATATTGATAATAAGGCAAATGTTCGAACGCATCAGACGTATCAGTGGTACGCATGGCGTCCACATCAACATCAGGCTTGATGGTGAAGAAGAAGCTCGCACCGAATGAATGGGCAGAGCGCACAATCGTGCCGACATTCTGCTCCTTACTGATTTCTTCAACCCCTATGCCGAAATAGCCGCGCATACTTCCTCCTCATCAAACATATATTCTAAAGACTTTTCTATGTGAATTTCCGTCGTATCAAATACGACACAATCAACATCATCAGGTTTAATAAGCATACCAATTTCCGTACACCCCAGAATGACACCTTGCGCCCCCTGCTGTTCAAGCTCGTTGATAATGTCAACATACTTGGCACGGGATTCATCCCTGACAATACCATTACATAATTCATCATAAATGATGTCGTGTACGTCTTTTATACCCACCTCATTCGGCACCAAAACTTTTATGCCTTTGGCTTCCAGCCTGCCTTTATAGAAATCAAGCTCCATCGTATAGCGTGTGCCCAGTAACGCAACGCATTGTATAGCCTGACTCTCTATGGTTTCCGCGGTTGCATCAGCAAGGTGCAAAAACGGTGCATGAATACTCGATTCAATGTCATCAGCCATTTTATGCATAGTATTTGTTGCCAAAATGATGAAATCCGCACCCGCTTTTTCAAGACTTTTTGCGGCGTCACACAACAGGCGACTCTGTGTTGCCCAATCACCTTTTTCTTTCAGTTTTACAAATTCACCGAAGTCCAAAGAGTTGAGCAAAACACGCCCGTTGTGATGACCACCCAGTCGGGCGCGTACGCCATCATTAATTCCCTGATAATACAGAATTGTTGATTCCGGACTTAAACCGCCAATGATGCCGATTGTCTTCATGCGATCACGCGTTCAATCCTATCGAGTGCCTCGGTCAGGCGTTTTTCCGACACCGCAAAGCAAAGGCGAATATACCCCTTCGCCGCTGTTCCGAATGCCGAGCCCGGAGAGAGCAGAACCCCCGCTTCGTCAATGAGGCGTTTGGTGAGCGCGATACAATCATCCTCACCTTCCACCTTAAAGAACGCATAAAACGTGCTTGCGGGGTATGACATATGAACATTACCCATTTTTTTGAAACGCTCCACCACCAAATCACGGTTAGAACGCCAGAGATCAAGTTGGCTCTTCAAGAAATCCTCACCATGTTCCAATGCGGCCATCGCGCCAAACTGTGTGAAGGATGGCGGGCAAAGCTTATTATACAATGCCACATCACGGATTTTATCTTCGGCCTCATGCGGCCCGACAATCCAGCCCAAGCGCCAGCCCGTCATGGCCCAACTTTTAGAAAAGCTGTTCACGACCAACAAAAGATCATCTTCTCTAGCGACATCCAAGAAACTTGGGGCACGTACACCCTCATAAACAAGGCGCCCATAAACTTCATCGGATAGAACCCAAA
>CAXHFH010000093.1:0-8843 GCA_964015995.1 uncultured Alphaproteobacteria bacterium | reverse complement strand
GCGAAATTTTGGATGCTTGGTTTTGTCATTATCATGACGATTGCAGCGTTTGTGTTTTTATCAGTTGCTAATGATTTTTACCGCGCGGAGATGATCATCGCACCCGCCAGCCCGATGGGGCAAAGCTTGCAAAAGGGGGGCGATGTTGGTGAAGGCAGCACGCAGTTAGGGGAAGAAGACTTTCAGAGCAACGCGGCCTTTCTAAGGTTTGAGAACACTTATAACGGCGCATCTGTGGCGAACTTCCTTGTACGTGATAAGGATATTATTTCCGGATTGGCATTGGATCGTAACTTTGAGTTTTCTGAAAATTTAGAGAAATGGGATGCGGAAAACCTCTCTGAATATCTCAAAAAACGTATCCGTTTAGAACCTGTCAGTGGCACACCTTTACGGCGCATGATTTACCTGCACCCTGACAAAAAATTTGCGGTTGATATGGTGAAACGCATACACCGCATCACGGATGAAATGATACGCGCGCGTATCCTCGTGGAGACAAATCAGCGCATTGATTATTTGAACGCCTCACTCGGTAAAACGACCAATCCTGATCACAAAAGATCGTTGGCAAATTTATTGATGGAGCAAGAGCGTTTAAAGATGATGGTCTCCCTTGATCAACCATATGCCGCGAGTATCATAGAGCCGGCATATTCATCTGTACGTGCGCGTTGGCCTGATCCTTATATCATTTATCCGGTGTTTGTATTTATCGGAATGTTGCTTGGCTTTGTGACCTATGGGCTTAAGCACCATGACTAAAATACCCATCTCCGTTCTTGTGACCACAAAGAATGAGGAACGTCACATTGCGCGTTGTCTTGATGCGCTGACTGATTTTGAAGAAGTCATTGTCATTGATTCCCATAGTGAAGACCGCACAGTTGAGATCGCAAAATCAAAAGGCGCGCGCGTTGAGGGTTATCAATGGAATGGTCAGTATCCTAAGAAGCGGCAATGGTGTTTAGATAACCTTAGTATTGGATATAATTGGATATTTATGGTTGATGCTGACGAGGTTTTAACAACTGATATCATTGAAGAAATAAGGATTTTGACCAAAAAAGAAAATAAGGCTACGGGGTTCTTTGTAAAAGGCCGATATGCGTGGAAATGCAAAGTCTTAAAATACGGCCTGACGAACAATAAGCTCGCGCTGTTTGATCGCCGAAAGATTGAATTTCCCGTTATTGATGATTTAGATATTGAAGGTATGGGGGAGATCGAAGGGCATTATCAGCCGATTCTTAAACAAGAATTTCAACATGACGCTATCGGTCAAATCACCTCTCCATTACTTCATTATGCCTATGAGGATGAGGGGGCGTGGTTAAAACGCCATGAGCGATATGCAAAGTGGGAATCCGAAATGATTAAGCGCGATGCTTGGCCCGAAGACCCTGTACGTGTAAGGCAAGTTTTAAAAAATATCACTCGTACGTCTGCCCTAAGGCCGTATCTTATGTTTCTCTATTCTTATATTTTTAAGCTTGGTTTTTTGGATGGAAAGGCCGGATTTGAATTCGCCCTAAGCCGCAAAAAATACTGTGAAATGGTTCTTAAAGAATTGCGCAGCGCCTGATTACTTTTTCTTCTTTTTGTCCTTACGGTCTTTAATATTAAGCACGATTTTTTTGACATATTCGTACAAAGGCGGGGATATTGTTTTCAATTTCCATGACATGCTTTGAACAGATCTAATCCATAGATTTTGTGCCTGCGAGACCATCTCTAAATTCTCGCGAATCAGATATTGTTCGTGCCGTCCGAGCGCCGCGTTTTTTTGTGATATGCCGCCCGGCTCAAAAATACAGATGGGTTTGGGGATATATAGAATTCTTTTAGATCGCTGTAAGAATCTGACCGTAAAGTCGTAATCCGCCGCGATCTTGTAAAGCATGCTGTAATGAATTTTTTTGTCCCTAATCAGATGTCTGTCATACAGCATGGCCTGATGATGTGTGATCATACCCCAGATCAAATCCTTATAGCGGCGCGCCGCTTTATAAATAGGCTCACCCCCAGAAGCAGGGGGCTCTATCGCGTCACCATAAATAAATTGCGGTTTTTTCTCGGTGTAGGGATGAATGGCGGAGAGTATATCGGCAGAGGCTAGTTCATCACCAGCGTTTAAAAACAACAAATACCGCCCATTGGCTTCATTGATGCCTACGTTCATCGCATCATAAATGCCGTCATCGGGCTTACTGATGAACCTGAAGGGATTAAGCGCGGTGCGCGTGGCACTTCGTTTTTCACGCAGGAAATCAATGGTCTCATCTTTTGAACCGCCGTCAATGACAAGCCACTCATAATCTTCAAAGTCTTGTTTTTCAATGGATTTCCACGTTTTTTGCAACCCTGAAAAGTTGTTCAGCGTTATCGTAATAATCGTATAAACAGGAAAATGTTTTTTCAGGGCGCACATGGTGTAATTTAATCGTTAATCGCGGATATCATCAATAAATACCGATGTTACAGCCAAATTACTTAATATTTGACCAACTTCTTTAGCACTTTGAATAAAACTGAACGGTTCCGGATCACGTGGAATAATAATGGTAGAGCCGGGTGGGATGAAAACCGGCCTGTGATTCCAGCTGCTAACTTGTAATGGTTGTGCACTGCCGTCCGGGTATAAAACAAATGTGCGGTCTTTGTCAGCGTGGAATGTAAACCCGCCCGCCTCATGGATGTAATCGAGAGGGTCTTTTTCTGATATGAATTGCAAGGAGGAGGGGGAGAGCACTTCACCACTAACACGCACAGTCAGCGGACGTTTGGGAACATATATGCGATCGCCTTTCTCAAGGAGCATATCAAGCTCGGGCTTGATAGATAGGATGTCGGGATCAGTTTCTACTGTAATGCGTCCCACGGCCTGCGCTTCGGATAATTTGTCCGCGAGAGAGCGCACCAGTTCAATTTGTGTGGCGTTGGGTTGATTCTTCTCACGCTGTAGGGCTTTCGCAAGGGCGCTTTCGAGTGCGCGGGCATCATTCCTGAATTGCATTTCTTCAACGCGGCGTTCTGATTCGCGGCTGAAGATTGATCCTTCGGGGTAAGCTTGGGTTGTTAGATTGCCTGCACGATTAATAAGGTCAGATACGCGATCACCGGGGAGTAAATCATATTCCCCCGGGTGTTTTACCTCACCAATGATCAGGACGGTATTTTCATCAATCTTTTGGAATTTCTGATTCACACGAATGGAGTCTCCGGCCGAGAGTGTGTAATTCTCGGGCATGGTTTCATTTAAGCTTATAGTTGTTCTTTTCGATTTTATAACTCTGCCATTGTCATTATTGCCGTCTATATTTTGGGATGTTAGTTCGATGGAATCTTTATTGGCCTCTAATGTTAATCCACCTGCCACGGCAATGATATGATCAAGGGTAATGCCCTGTGCAATAGGGTATGATCCGGGCTTTCTGACGGCGCCACGTACGGATACAGATTGCTCTTTTAGGAAAGATATTAGCGCTTCATCATCGCTGATAGAATTATCTAATTCACGAGAGCCTTCTTCGTATTTTTCTGAATTTTTAGGATCGTTACTTTTGTCATCATAAATATCTGATATATCAGTATTTGATACGAGTTTAATAACATCATTATCATCTAGTTCAAGATCAAATTCTTTTTGTAATACGGAACGAATTGGAAATGTTAAATACTTGGTCGTTAATTGATCTGTATCCCATCTTTCAATAACACCGATTAGAGGGTAGATATCTTGGCCTAGAATGTCCTGATCTTTAAGCAATGATGTGAGAGTTTTATGACGTGATAAATCGTATAGTCCGGGTCTGGATGTATGGCCAACGAGCTCGACTGTGCCGCGTCTTTTCGCCGTGCCAGATAGAACACTTAAGATTGCACCATTGGCAAAAACCTTCTTAAACGAATCTTGAATTTCGGTAACAGATTCTTGTCCTTGGTTTTCAGGGGACAGTAAAACAAAACGATTTTGACCCGGCGTAAGAACACCGCCGGCGAGATCCAGCATAGCGTTCAGGTTTAGCTTTTCACTGTTCTGATGCATATGTTGATTAATGCCTTTGGTGATGCGTCTGATTTCATAGATGCCCGGTCTTTTCACTGCGCCCGAAATGGCAACGGTTGGCCCTATGGGGGGAACGATCAGGCGGTCACCATCTTTCAGATCCATATCGATATGCGGCGCGCCATGAAGGAGGAGGGCGTAGAGGTCAATGATTGTGCTGCGCCCACCCCTGACAAGCTTCACACGTCGTAAGGAGCCGTCTTTTTTGATGCCGCCAGCATAATCGAGGGCATCAAGCACGCTGTGGAATGCGTTTAGGGTTTTACGCCCCGGCTTTTTGACATGGCCGACAACCAGCACGCCGATTTGACGGACAGCGGAAAGGGACACATAGCTTTGTGTGTTGGGCATTGATGACAATTGCGCATCCAATGATTCGCGTAGCTGCTTTATCGTTCTGCCCATGGCGGGGATAGGGGCAATGTCTTTAATGATGATCATTCCACTGGTGTCTATTTTATAGGTCGATTGATCTGTGCGCTGCCCCGTGAAGGTTATTAGTAGTTCATCGCCAGTGCTTAGGACGAAATTATCCTGCACCGCGCCCATGGGTGCATTGAGGGTATTTGTTTGATCATCATCTTGATTAAAAAGGTCATAGCCAAATTGTTTAGGCTCATCGATCAGGCGATTCGCGTACATTTTTTCTAATGCGGATGGTTCTTCTGTATCCGGAGCTTTATTTAAAGCGCGATCGAAATCACGATCATTTACATCAGGTAATGCGCTTGCTCTTGTGTCATCGATGTCTTGCTTTTCTTCGGTCTCATACCAAGGTGGGTATTGTCCATGGCTTTGGGCCAGAGCATTGTCAGAGAGACCGCACAGTAGGCAAGCCAAAAGTAAAAGTGATGCAATATAAGGACGTGACATGAAAGACGATCAAATCAAAGGACACAAAATGACATAATCACTCTACATGCTTTTATATTCTTTGTGAATCCCCCCCCCCTATGGTCAAAGGCTTTGTTCTTGGGGGTATGTGTCTTCTGCGATTTCCTTGCGCTTACCTTTGTGCAATTCCGCATTTTCTAAAATAGAAAAGGCAACGGATGTCACATAGCTGTTGATGCGTTTATAGTCGCGTATAATATCTGTATGCAGAGCGCTTGTTTTGTGCGTTTCCTCAACCCCATCGCGCAGGCGTTGGAAGTGACGATCTGTACTGCGTTGAGCAGCTTTACGAACGCTTGCTTTACCTTCGACCAGCTGTTGCGCTAGCTTAGGGTCCTCTGACATGAAGATGGCCTGCGCAATTTTCATGTTGTTCAAGATGGTTTGGTGAAAGCTTTGTATTTCTTTAAAGCCTTCAGAGGAGAAGCGCTTCTGCTCTTTGATTTTTGCTTGGATTATTAAAACAAGGCTTCGGTCGATAATATCGCCGATATGTTCCAGATTTGTTGAAAAGCTTAATATTTGTACAAAACGATCTGATTCTTTCGGGTCTAGGGATTCTTCACTGACGCGCGTGAGGTAGAGTTTAATCCTCGTGTGAAGCGTATCAACATTATCGTCGGCTGTTTTAATATCTTTCAGCAGGGTAATGTCTTCATCTTTGAGGGCGCGCATAGAATCGGTAAACATTTTTTCAACGATATTTGCAACGCGCAGTGTCTCTCTTGCAGCTCCAGCCAAAGCGATAGTCGGGGACTCCAAAGAGGTTTCGTCCAGATAAAGCGGCGTGATCGATTTTTCTTTTTCTTCTTCTTCATAAGGCACGATTTTTTCGCACAGCGTCGCCAGTTTATTGACCAACGGTAAAAACACGATGGCCAGAATGACATTGAATAATGTGTGGAAGTGAATGATTTCACGTGCGGCGGCGATTTCCAAATCATTAAACAGTATTTTGAAATACCCTAAAAAAGGTATAATCAATAGGACACAGCTGACGCGCATCAAGAGATTACCCATTGTAATCCAACGCGCGCGCGCATTCATGCCGTATGTAATTACAAAGGGAATGATTGCGCCGCCCAGGTTGGCTCCAAGCACTAATAGTAAGCCAAGCTTAAGCGTGATCAGTCCGCTTGATGTAAACGACGCTATAATAAGTACGGATGCCAGTGATGAATGTAGTAGCCACGTTAATGCTGCCGCCACAAGTAAGGCGAGCAGGGGCTCTCTTTCTAAAGGTTGTAATATGATCGGCAATATTTCTGACTGACCGAGTGGTGCGGCGCTGTCTTTAATAATGGTAAGGGATAATAGCACAAGACCAAGACCGATAAGTGCGCGTGCGATGTGCTTCTTACGGCCTTTATGTTCGTATCTGTGGTGCATGGCAACGCCGACAAATAAGAACATTGGCATTAACCAAGACAAATCAAAGGTCAAAATTTGTGCAACAAGTGTTGTACCAATGTCTGCGCCGATCACAACCGCGAGCCCGGCGGCCGTGCCAATCATCTTTTTGGATGCGAAGGAGGCACACACCATTGTGGTCGCAGTGGAGCTTTGCAGGATGGTCGTCACGCCAAGTCCGGCAAAAAAGGCCTTAATGCGGTTGTTGGTATTTGCGGCAATGACTTTTTGTAAGGACGTTGCGTAAGCCCGTGTAAAGCCGTTCTTAATCATTCGTGTACCCCAAAGAAGTAACGAAACCGCGCCAATAATTTTAAGTAGAATAAGTGTTACAGAGATCTTTTGTCCCCTTTTTTACAGTCTAATTTATATGAGTTCGTCCGCGCAAGATAGATTGTGTAGCCTGAAAGTAAGAGTTATGCAAGTAATGTGCATCTTGCGGCGCAAAAATGATGTGGGAGAGAAGAGGGAGAAATTGTTACATATAGTATGTGGTACATAAATTAGTATGTGATACATAAATGCGCCGTCATGTAGTTCTGCCTAATGTGATTGTTTGTTTTTTATGATGGCGGGTATCTTTGTTTGGTAAATGCCCGCAGGCCAGGTGTTATGGCAAGACGTATTAGGGCGCATTATAACGGTTTTCCGCCACTTTTTTCGATTTGTGAAAAAAAAATTAAAAAAAAGCAAAAACTTGTTTGACAGGAAGAAAACCAGCCGTTATAACCGCCAAACATTCTGACACGCAGATGCGTTGACGAGGGTAAAAAAACCGGAAATAAAGTCGTAAGACTTCTGGCGGAAGTAGGGAAAAACATCTCCTTACGCTTCTTAAAAAATCTTAGGTTTGAAGCTTCTAAGACTTTGAAAAACAAGAAATAAAAATTCTTTTTCTTCAAAATTTCGATTGACAGTCTTATAAGTTTGTGCTTATATGCCTCCTCAATCAAAAGTAAGTGACCAATTCGTTGGTCTTAATTGCGGCTCAGTTTGGACGAGAGTTTATTTTGAGCAGTGCAAGGTTCTTGAACATCGTGAATAGGAAAGAAGAGATACGCAGGCAGCAGTGCCCGTTATCGTTACTTATGTAACGGTGTCGGTTAAATGTATTGAGTGCATTAAACAATAAGGCCCTGTTTGTACTGTGTATCAAACTACTATGACGCACGTGACATATTTATATATGTCACAGACAGTAAAAATGTAATGTCAGCTATATGCTGGCGCTACATCGCAAGCAGGTCTTTTGAAATATTTTATACTTCAAAAACCAAAAACAATTTTTTGAGTGATTTGATGGATCTAAACTTAAGAGTTTGATCCTGGCTCAGAACGAACGCTGGCGGCAGGCCTAACACATGCAAGTCGAACGGACTCTTCGGAGTTAGTGGCGCACGGGTGAGGAACACGTGGGAACATACCCTTTGGTAGGGAATAATGTCTGGAAACGGACACTAATACCCTATAATGACTTCGGTCCAAAGATTTATCGCCAAAGGATTGGCCCGCGCATGATTAGATAGTTGGTGAGGTAATGGCTCACCAAGTCTACGATCATTAGCTGGTCTGAGAGGATGATCAGCCACACTGGAACTGAGACACGGTCCAGACTCCTACGGGAGGCAGCAGTGAGGAATATTGGACAATGGGGGCAACCCTGATCCAGCCATGCCGCGTGAGTGAAGAAGGCCTTAGGGTTGTAAAGCTCTTTCAATAGTGAAGATAATGACGGTAGCTATAGAAGAAGCTCCGGCTAAATTCGTGCCAGCAGCCGCGGTAATACGAATGGAGCAAGCGTTGTTCGGAATCACTGGGCTTAAAGCGTGCGCAGGCGGACTTGAAAGTCGGGAGTGAAATCCCAGGGCTCAACCCTGGAACTGCTTCCGAAACTCCAAGTCTAGAATCCGATAGAGGTTAGGGGAATTCCTAGTGTAGAGGTGAAATTCGCAGATATTAGGAGGAACACCAGTGGCGTAGGCGCCTAACTGGGTCGGTATTGACGCTCATGTACGAAAGCGTGGGGAGCAAACAGGATTAGATACCCTGGTAGTCCACGCCGTAAACGATGTGTGCTAGTTGTTGGAGTCTTAAGGCTTCAGTGACGCAGAGAAATCATTAAGCACACCGCCTGGGGAGTACGGCCGCAAGGTTAAAACTCAAAGGAATTGACGGGGACCCGCACAAGCGGTGGAGCATGTTCTTTAATTCGAAGCAACGCGAAGAACCTTACCCACACTTGACATCCTTCTTGGGACTTTCAGAGATGATTGTCTTCGGTTCGGCCGGGGAAGTGACAGGTGCTGCATGGCTGTCGTCAGCTCGTGTCGTGAGATGTTAGGTTAAGTCCTGCAACGAGCGCAACCCTTATCGTATGTTGCCAGCATTTAGTTGGGCACTCATGCGAGACTGCCGGTGACAAGCCGGAGGAAGGCGGGGACGACGTCAAGTCATCATGGCCCTTACGTGT
>CAXHFH010000092.1:0-9172 GCA_964015995.1 uncultured Alphaproteobacteria bacterium | reverse complement strand
GGGCTCGGAGATGTGTATAAGAGACAGTCCTTGCCCAAAGGCGATGATGTGATGCATGTCGGTATGAACCGCGCCGTTGAAGTTCTGGCGGAAGGTGCGATTAAACGCGCCGCGCGTGAGGAAGCCAAAGCAAAAAAAGCCGCTGAAAAAGAAGAAAAAGCGAAAGAAAAGGCCAAAGCCAAGAAAAAGAAACCAGCAAAAAAGAAGAAAAAAGCTGCGTCAAAACCCAAGAAAAGTGCCTAAAAAATTATGAGCACCCTCACCAAAGAAGCGGTCTTCGATTTTATAAAAACGTCGAGCACCCCTGTCACTAAGCGTCAGGTTGCACGCGCCTTTAAAATCAAGGGCGGGGAAAACCGTGTAGCGCTCAAACAAATTTTAAAAACCCTTTCTAAGGACGGATCAATCACAAAACAACCGGGCGGCGTTTACAGTGCGCCCAATGGCTTGCCGCCTGTTGCCGTTGTCAAAGTCAACGAAATTGATCTGGATGGTGATGTCTTCGCAACGCCGATGGAATGGGATGAAGATGTCAGCGGGCAGCCGCCGCGCATTGAAATCGTACCCGATAAAAAGAATTTCAAAAATGTCCGCGAAGGTAGCCGCGCACTATGTCGCCTATCACGGATCAGCGATAACGCCTATGAAGCGCGGATTATACGCCTTGTTGATGAAGGCTCTCGCTATGAAGGGGGCAGCGTTTTAGGGATTATCAACATTCGAAAAAACGGTGCTATCCTACAACCCACCAATAAGCGCGCCAAACATGATTTCGATATCAGCACAGGCGATTTGAACGGCGCGAAAGATGGCGATCTTGTTACCGCCGAAGTGCTGCCATCCCGTGGTCTTAAACGTAAACGCGTGCGCATTACTGATGTGATCGGGCGCCAAGGCGATCCCAAAACTATTAGTTTGATTTCTCTGCACGAAGCCGGCCTGAGCGATCATTTCCCGCAAAATGTGGTGGATGAAACCAAGGGCATGAAAGTGCCGCCGCTTGGTAAGCGTGAAGACTTACAGGGCGTGCCTTTGGTTACCATTGACGGCGCGGATGCAAGGGACTTCGATGATGCGGTGTTCGCAGAAAAGCAAGATGATGGTACATACCACCTCATCGTTGCTATTGCCGATGTTGCACATTACGTAACCCACGGCAGAGCATTAGACACCGAAGCACAAAAGCGTGGCAATTCGACCTATTTCCCTGATCGCGTTGTGCCAATGTTGCCCGAGGCATTATCCAATGATTTATGCTCCCTGCGCCCGAATGAAACACGCGCATCGCTGGCTGTGCATATGTATATTGATGGTGATGGCAACCTTAAGAAGTATAAATTCTCACGTGCACTGATTAAATCCCACGCGCGCCTGACCTACGAACAGGTGCAAGCCGCACGCGATGGCAATGGTGATAAGACCACTGCGCATTTAATGGATAATGTGATTAATCCGCTGTATGAGGTCTACGCCATATTAGACGAAGCACGCAGGAAACGCGGCGCGCTCGATCTTGACCTGCCGGAGCGACAGATCATCATTGATGACAAAGGCAATATGACAGGCGTGACAACCCGTGACCGTCTGGATTCGCATAAGCTAATCGAGGAATTCATGATTTTGGCGAATGTTGCAGCCGCCAGCGCACTTGAGGTCAAAAAGGACATTCCGTGCGTGTATCGCGTTCATGACAAGCCATCTTACGATAAATTGGAAGGCGCGCGTGACTTTATCGACAGTTTCGGCCTATCTTTGCCCAAGGGGCAATCAATCACGCCAAAGCAAATTAATCACTTACTTAAGGCGGCATCGAAAATGCCTTATTCCCATCTCATCTCTCAGATGGTTTTGCGCACACAAAGTCAGGCCATTTATTCGATTGATAATCTTGGACATTTTGGTCTCGCGCTTAAGAAATATGCGCACTTCACATCACCCATTAGACGTTATGCAGATTTACTTGTGCACCGCGCGCTCATTCGTGCCTATGGCCTTGGTGATGGTGGTATGGATGATCATGAAAAAGCCCGCATTGAAGAAATCGCGCAGCATATTTCAGAGACTGAGCGTACATCCATGCAAGCCGAGCGCAGCGCAGTTGATCGCTTCACGGCCAGCTTCCTCTCCAGCCATATCGGTGCAGAATTTGACGGCACAATTAACGGTGTGACCCGCTTTGGATTATTCGTAACACTCAAGGAAAGCGGTGCTGATGGTCTTATACCGATGAAATCACTTGGTGATGATTTTTACGTTCATGATGAAAAAGCACATGCATTAATTGGACGCAGACATGGCCGCGTTTATCGCTTAGGTGCAAAAATGCGCGTGACCATTAAAGAAGCCGACGGCATCACGGGATCCTGTATTTTTTCACTTGCACCAGGGCAAAAAGGCGCTGATATCGAAGGCATGGCAAAGCCAAAAGCCCCCAGATCCGATCGCAAAAACAACCCGAATAATGCGAAGAAATCAGGTGGAAAAAGCCGATACAAACATAAACGTAGAAAAAAAGGTAAAACGTCACAGTGAAATACTTGACATTTTTAACAAAACCTTTCATAAAGCGACACTCAATACAGAATTTAGGAATTAAGTTATGGCGAAGGCATCATACGTTAAAGTGAGATTAGAAAGCGAAGCAGGTACAGGATACCGCTATTACACGAAACGCTCTACTCGCGCGGAATATAAAATCAAAAAGAAAAAATACGACCCATGGGCCGTAAACCCCGAGACTGGCAAAAAAGGCATGCACGTGATGTTTGTTGAAAAGAAAATGCCACCATCGAAGAAATAATTTCTGTTAGATGTTCGACCTTCCAAGAACGCCCTCGATTTTCGCGGGCGTTTTTATTTTTAAAATATTGTTATCGCATCGCCCCTATGCCAATCTAAAGCCATCCACGAATTCATATAAAGGATCTTTGCCTGTGCGCACTTTTATTCTTTTGCTCGCGTTTTTTTGTATCCCGCTAACATCTTGTATGCCGCAACAACAGCAAGGGCCAACGACCACATCCAATCAGAAAATGTTTGGGCAGATAAAACGGGAAATGCACGGCATTGCCATAACCGTTAATTATTGTTCACTTAAAGACCGTACGGTTTCATGCAGGCTCACAGCCGTCAGTAAAAATCACGATCGCATCTTAAATCTTAATGGCGGTAACGCAACAAAGGTGCAGGATGACACTGGCGTATCCTATCCGACTTTTCTGGCGTTTGGGGCTAACGCGAAGGACAAGCAGCAACGCTCTGCGAAACTCTTGGCGGACACACCATATCATTTTGCACTATTAGCAGAAAATATCGCCTCTGATGCCACGACTGTACGCGCAATCAATATCACCAGAATGGATGTTACGGGAACCGGATCAGTTAATTATCTCAATATGATGCTTGCCAATCCGCCAATGAAAACAGACGTGCATAATGAAAACGCTGCGCTTGAAACTATATCAACAGGCAAAACGCCGTATGAATATCTTTTCTCACGCATAGAGCCAGTGAATGACAATATTCGTTTTGACCAAGGTATCAGAGCGTTGTGGTTTAGAGGGGCATATTTACACCTTAAGCCGGACGGGTCATTGGGGCATAACTGGTCAAAGCCCGGACCATATGCATACGTGCCGGAACAAAGTTGGCATATTCAAGGTAATGAACTGGTGATTATTTTTGATCCGGGCAAATTGAGCTACAGGTTCGATACTTCCGAATATGAATTCCCCATGACCACCTATTTAGATCAAGGCGGAACATTTAAAATGACTGCTTATAAGAAGGATAAGGGCGAAAAATAGAATTACGCCTGACTGGTTGTGTTCTCTTTTTCTACAGGCTCTTCGGTCATAACGTTAGACGCCGCAGCAACTTCACTTGCGTCTTCCGCCATAAATACACGCTCGATCTCTTTATAATCATCGGCGGTAATCTTACCCTTGCCCTCAAAAATCGTACAGTCACGTCCAGAATTTTTTGCCTCATAGAGCGTTTTATCTGCACGTTCGAGTACGCTGGCATTATTGTGACCGCCATTATTAATAATTGCACCACCAACAGATGTGGTGATTTTCAGCGCACCGCCTTCAACGGCACAGGGAATTGGTATTTCTCCGATTGATTTACGTAAACGCTCCGCCACCATATACGCACGTTCTGGCGATACATCGGGCAAGATAACGACAAATTCTTCGCCGCCCATTCTGGTCACCAGATCGAAACTACGAACATTGTCCTTCAGACGTTCTGAGAAAATTTTCAAAACCTCATCGCCAACACCGTGCCCATGCGTATCATTGACCTCCTTGAAATGATCAATATCCAGCATAATAACCGCCAAAGCCTTTTTGCTTTGCGCATTACTTTCAATGAGTTTTTCAAGGTGAACTTCCAGATAACGGCGATTGTAAAGACCTGTTAAACTGTCCGTCAGAGCCATAGAGAGACTAATTTCATAGCTGGAACGCAAACGTTCTTGAAATCTTTTACGTCTGACTTGCGTACGCATACGCGCTAATAATTCGCTTTTCTCGATTGGTCTTAGGATATAATCATAAGCCCCGATTTCCATACCATGCGCCACACGATCCATATCCCTTTCCTCGGCGATCATAACGATCGGTAGTGCACGCGTACGTTCGTTTGAACGAAGATGTGAACAGAGACGCAAGCCATCTTCATTTTCTAAATTCAAGCTGACCATCAGAATATCAAATTCCTGCGAAGCCACAAGCTCCATGGCTTTCATGCCGCTATCAACACTCATAACAATGTTCAAATCCGTGGCAAGCGCATCAATAACTTTGCTTTTATCAAACTCTTTATCTTCAATCAGAAGAATGCGTGCGCCCTCTACCGGCTCTTTCATTAAATTTGTTTTTTCAGTGACGACACCAAATTGATTAGCCGCATTTTCACGAATGCGCCATTCGTCTAAAGCCATTTTCAAGCGTGCTAAAGAACGCACGCGCGCCATAAGGGCAACATCATTAATTGGCTTACTTAAGAAGTCATCCGCGCCGACCTCAAGCCCGCGCACTTTGTCCTGAATGTCCGTCAGAGCTGTCACCATCACAACAGGAATATGGGCCTTTTCAGGATTAGATTTAATGCGTTCACACACTTCAAACCCGTCCATGCCAGGCATCATAACATCCAGCAAGACAATATCCGGATTTTCGCTTTCAACTTTTTCCAATGCCTCTTGGCCACTAGTGGCGGTGATAACATCGTAATATTCACAAGCAAGCTTGGCTTCTAACAATTTAACGTTAGGCAAAATATCATCGACAACGAGAACGCGTGCAGACATTAGAGCGTCTCCTTTTTTGGTTCTGGTTGATTATTTTGAGATACTGCCAAAACATCCCTATCCAGATGTTTTCGAACCACCTCAATAAAAGAAGACACAGAAATTGGCTTAGATATGTAGTCCTCACACCCGCCCTCACGAATTTTCTGTTCATCACCTTTCATGGCAAAAGCTGTAACGGCGATCACTGGAATATCCTTCAATGTGTCATTCTCTTTAAGTTGTTTGGTAATATCAAGGCCAGAGATTTCCGGCAATTGAATGTCCATAATAATAAGGTCTGGCTTATGCTCAAGCGCCATATTAAAAGCAAGTGCGCCCTCCCTTGTTTGCACGGTGTCTATATCGTGCGCTTCCAAAAGGTCGTGAAAAAGCTTCATATTCAGCTCATTGTCTTCGACTATAAGGACTTTTTTTCTCATTTCTTGTGCCACAAACCTTGCGAATTCGTTATTTCAGCAACATCTTATGCCTAAGGCATTGCTAAATCGTTAATATAAACCATAAAAAATTATTTTTTTGTTTCACCCTCTTTATCCTTATTTGATCCCGATTCCACATTACAGGCATCGCCTAATGCCTCAATCGCGACCAATTTTTGGGTAACAGAAAATTCACCATATTCAATTTCCATGTCGCTAATGACGCCATTTTCATGAAAAATCAGAGACATTTCGTAATCTGACGTACTGTCAGGTTTATGCAGAGGGAAAAATGCAAGACGCATATCCCAACTTTTATTGTTAACGAGATTGGCATCAATATACGCCTTATGCTGTTCCGGCACCTTGTAAATGGCTGGTTTTCCGGTGAAGCTATTCACGTCCACAGGTCCCTCTTCATCACTGCCATCGAAAATCGTTGCTTTATAGAATTTCTTACCTTCCTTAACGGATTTCAAGACATCAAGCGTATGCGCCATCGGGAAAAGCGTCCCTTTCGGCAAATCAAAGATTAAATCCTCAGGAATCGTATAAACGGCTTCGTTTGGATAATCTGCTCCATTTGCACTTACATTACCGCGCACTTCTTCAAAAACGATACCATCTCTTTTACGTTGAGACGTAAAGTTAAAGTTTTTCCCATCAAAAGATTCATATGTTGAAAAATCGCTGGTCACGCGTACTGCAGGCATCTCGCTATATTCGTATATCATGTCAAACCTGTGCGTTGATATCCACGCATCACAAGATGGTTGCCATTCATAAAACATTTTACCGCGTATATTGGCGATTTTAGAACTACTGTTTTTGGAAGAAAGTCGAATATCATAGAGTGCCTTATGGGGTACAAACCCCGCCTTACGGGCACGATCTAATGTTGCGTGCGCAAGATTGGGTGCAACGCAGGCAATCATAAAACAGAAACCAATTAAACCGCTGATCTTTTTTGATTTTTTAGAAATACGCATACAGACCTTATTTATTCTTAGAATTCGATTAAAACTAAAAAATTATGTGCTTTGTGCACTGCTTATATCCTACCCGAAACACCTCTATGGTCAAAGGGGAATAAGAGCATTCCGGCATTCTTTGCCGCTTTTTTACATGAAAAAAACGACATAAGGAAAAATAAGCACCACAAAAACATTACGGAAAACAGCGCGCAAAATTAAAATAAGTCACTGTTATAATTGAATAAAAAAACATATTACATAACTTGGCACGCTTTTCGCAAGGGGTTCGATGGGAACTTTGCGTAAACGGACGCTCCAGCGTTCAAAAGAAAGGGTAGCTAAAATGACATCGGATATTTATCAAAACGAGCTTATTGAGAAACAAACCAATATTGCAAGAGATATAAAAACGAGTAAACGTTTTTTAGGAAGCACAGGGGAATTCCTTGGGTTCCTGAAGAAAAACGATACTTACGGAAAAACGGTTGAAGCGACAGCCCTGCTTAAGGCAGCTTATAAAATGCTTCAACAGACAGAGCGTGATCTTGCAAAAAAGGAAAAGCGTATCAAAGATCTGGAAAGCATCCTGACGATAGATGAATTAACAGGCATTACCAATCGTCGCGGCTTTTATGCCAATTTCAAAGGTGAACTGGATAGAACCAACCGAGCACAAAACACCGGTGGTTTGCTTATTATGATTGATCTTGATTACTTCAAAACCATCAATGACACATTCGGACATTTGGCAGGAGACGAAGCCTTAAGAACTGTTGCGCTTTTCTTAAAGTCAACTGTCCGTCCAATGGATTTAGTGGCGCGTATGGGCGGTGATGAGTTTATTATTTTGATGCCCAACACATCAATTGCGAAGGCCATGAAGCGTGCCAAGAAAATTGGCAATGATTTAAATACGCTAACATTTGATTGGAAAGGCTCGACCGTGCATATCCATGGCAGCTTGGGTTTAAAGGAATATTCCCAAGGCGACACTATCAAAAGCATTATCGAACAAGCCGATAAAGGCATGTACAAAAATAAGAAAGAGCGTCAAACGAAGCATTAAAATATACCCTATACACCTGCATTACTCCCTAACCCAATTCTGACAGCAGGTGTAACCCCCAAGACCCGGACGCACTCTTCCCCCACACAAGCGCCCGGGTCATTTTTTGACAAAATCAGTTTTCTCACCTATAAGTGCACACATAAAAAGCACGCGGGCACCACAAAATGAATACAGCACAAGCATTTCATATTACAGAAGAAGAAGCACTGGAAACTGAAGCTCTGCGTGAGTTAAACGCTTTTCTTGCACGCCCTAATTCCATTGGCTTGGACAACCTCAAAGAATCACTGCGCAACATGGTGCAGCTTATGATGGAGATTAAAGGGTATTCGACCGGCTATGCTGTGCACCACCTTGTGTATGGGGAACATTCTTCACTTGCTCTTGCGGGCAACCTCAAGGGAGATGAAGAAAAAAGAAGAAAAATTGAAGAGCTTGAGCAATTAATGCGTGAAATGAACCGCGCAATGTTCATGGAATTCCAACGATTATTTACACATGTTCAAACCAGAATTAACGTCATCACGGAGAACATAGAAAACCGTATCAATAAACTAGACGAAACCATTGAGGATGCGATCGAGGATGACCTCGATGAATCTATTATTCAAACCAAGAAGAAAAAGCGCAGTCGGCTTAAAAAGTTTTTACAACGCATCAAGGCACGTGAACAACAACTAAATCAGGTTGAAACGACAGAAGAAGTTATCGAAGTCGAGGCCAGCCTTACCCGTGATATCAGTGATTTAAGAAACGGTGAACCAGAGCCCCAACCCATACGCGAAAGCGCGTTTGCAGTTATTACCGGTATGCTTAAGAACTTACGCCGCAATAAAACCGTTGAAGATGAGTACACCACGACACCCGAGCCAAAATATACTGCTTGGAAAAAGCCCGTTACTGAAACGCGCAGATCCAGAAGAAGAGCTGTATGGGATGAAGAAGGTGACAGCAGTAGCGGCACAGGAGACGACACGAGCGGTAATTCCGAAAGTGGCGATGACAGCAGCGGCGAAAAAGAAAAAGACGAAGACATCGAACCACCACACACACCTGATTTTTAAAATTCAGGTTTCAACATTCAACCCAAAACCGTATAAGTAAATCATGAGCACAGGATTACTTGCCCTTCTTGACGACATTAGCGCCATTGTAAAGGTCACAGCCGCCTCGCTGGATGATATTGCAACACAGGCAGGCGCAGCAGGCACGAAAGCAGCAGGCGTGGTTATTGACGACGCGGCAGTCACGCCAAAATACGTCGTTGGACTTAGTCCGAAACGCGAACTTCCGATTATCTGGAATATCACCAAAGCATCTCTTAAAAATAAAATTTTATATCTTGTACCCGCGGCCCTGTTTTTGGGGGCCATTGCACCTTGGATTATCA
>CAXHFH010000091.1:0-9236 GCA_964015995.1 uncultured Alphaproteobacteria bacterium | reverse complement strand
ATCAAGAAGTGTGCGATGAAGTCTGGGTTCTTTACAAGCATGCCGTAAAACACCTTGGTACAATTCCAACATTAATCGAATGGGATCAGGACTTCCCGCCTCTCCAGACTTTACTGGATGAAGCTGAAAGAGCCCGTAGCATTATCAAACAGCATGAAAGCTTTAATCATGCGGCTGAATAAAGTTCAAACCACATTCAAGGAGTTGATGCTCAAACCTGTCAAAGACTTGGAAAAGTATGACGGTGGACTACTCGGCGTATTCGAAGAAAATGACATTAGCCCCCATGACCGCCTGAAGGTCTATCACAATAACGTGGTCGGCAGCTTAACCGAAGCAATCCGCGCAACATATCCGTTGATTGAAAATCTGGTTGGCGAAGATTTTATAAAAGCAATGGCAAGGGAATTTATATTCGCGCACCCACCATCCGGTGGATGCCTGCATGAATATGGCGCGGGGTTTGATGAATTTATAAAATCCTACGAACCTGCAAAATCTCTGCCCTACCTTCCTGACATGGCCACATTCGAATTTGCCACAAACACAGCCTATTACGCGCCTGATGATAACGCGCTGCCCACCGATGCTTTGGCACAAATTCCACCGGAAAATTTAGGCGAGACGCTTTTATCGCTGAGACCATCCGCAACATTGATTAGTTCGCGTTACCCGATTCTTGGCATCCAAGAATTTTGCAACGATACAGACCAGAATGATCCGCCAGACTTAGAGATCAACCATCAAACAAAGCTGTTAATTATCCGTCCGCGGTTAGAGGTTAATATCCTGCCGCTTGATCAAGACGAATATCTGACATTAACTTTACTGAATCAAAAAACACCGCTGGGTAACGCGATAGAGAAAACACTCACAGCGCATACGAACTTTGATTTCACCGCTTTCTTGCAAAAACATATCACGCTTGAAACTTTTTCAAGCCTTACTGCGAATAACTAAATAACCAAACAATAACAAGGATTTAATATACAATGAGCCCCCTGTTTAAACTCTATAAAAACGTCATCAAAATATCAGACATGACGCTTTCCCCTCTTCTTGATTTGGCAATACGTCTCTACATGGCCAACATCTTCTTTAAAGCAGGGAAACTTAAATATGAGACATACGTCAATGAAGGATGGGACTCTGTTGTTTATCAATTCGAAGAATACCACCCTGTTCCCGGTATAGACCCGGGTTTAGCGGCAATCGGCGGCACAGCAGGTGAGTTGATCTTGCCTATTTTGCTCGCCCTTGGCCTTTTCACGCGCTTTGGCGCAGCAGGGTTATTGATTATGACGATGGTGATACAGTTTCTTGTACCTGCGGATTATGGCGTATCAAACAACGAGCATTATTTCTGGATGCTGTTGCTTGCAGTGCCAATGCTCAAAGGTGGTGGCATACTCTCCATTGATGGTATTGCGCAAAAGTTCTTATGCAAAAATAAGTGCGGCTCTAGCGCTGAAGCAAAAAGCGAAGAAACAGGTGAATTAACCAATGAGGGCGAAAAAGAAGCTTGATTGTAGCGCATAAATAACTACCCTGTGATTTCATATAAGAAGAGTCACAGGGTTTTTTATGACCGACGAAGAATTAGAAGCGATGCATGAGCGCAAAAGACAGCGCACGCTCGCCCGCAAAACCAAGAAAATCCGTAAAATCCAATATCGCAGAACAATTTGGATCTTGTTTGCAGCTTTTGTCGTGCTCATTGACCAAATCACCAAATGGGCAGTCATGGAAAAGGTGATCAGGCCAGTCCGTTATCAAACAGAAGGTCTGGGCTTTTTTGAATGGTTTGCAAACAGACCGAGCATTATCCCTTATACGGAAATCCCCATAACATCATATTTCAACATCGTATTGGCATGGAACCGCGGCGTTAGCTTCAGCCTGTTCAGTGATGTCGGTGCGTACGCTCCGGTTATCCTCATCTTTGTTGCCCTGATCATTGTGATGATATTCGGCCTTTGGCTATGGTCAGCAGAAAAACACTTCCAATGTTTCTGCAATGCACTTGTGATTGGTGGCGCTTTGGGAAATGTGGTTGACCGTGCGCGATTTGGCGCCGTCATTGATTTTTTAGACTTTCATATCAATGATATTCACTGGCCGGCATTTAATGTTGCGGACATGGCCGTTGTCGCAGGCATAAGCCTGTTGATTATTGTATCTTTATTCTTTGAAAACAAGAACACGCGGCGGTATCGTAAAAGCTACAAAAAACGACAAGAACATAAAAAATACATGAGAGAACGATTTAAGGTCGATTAATATGATGAAACAAAAAATGTTTAGAAACGCTGCGTTACTTGGCACAATCTTTGTGCTCCCCCTCATGACAGGGTGTGGCAATGTTAAAAACAGCCTCGGTCTTGTGAAAGAATCACCTGATGAGTTTGCCGTGATCACACGCGCACCATTGGAAATACCTTCAACGCTTGCCCTACCGCCCCCAATACCGGGGATGCAACGCCCACAAGAAACATCAACTCTTGATTCTGCCAGTGAGGCAGTGCTCGGTAAGAAGGTACAAAAACAAAATGAATCAAGTGCAGCCGAATCCGCCCTCCTCAACAAGGCCGGTGCCAAGTCAACTAACCCCAATATCCGCGCTGTTGTGAACAAAGAAACACAGGAAATGCATGACCGTAATAAGCCCGTCGCAGAGAAGTTGCTTAATATCGGCGGTGATAAAAACGAAGCGTCTGCAACTGTGGTTGATCCAATCAAAGAAATGGAAAGAATACAGAAGAACAAAGCCGAGGGAAAAAGCATCCTAAATGGCGATACTCCCATTATTGAAGAATAGACGAACTTTCAGAAAGCACTCTTTTATGTTTAAACGCCTTGCCATCCTATTTTTATGCCTTGGTTTTTTACCGTTCACGCACGCAGTGCACGCAAAAGAACCTGCCGCCATTACACAACCAGCGAAAGTTTTTAATGCCAAAACCCAAACATTGGATAACGGCCTGCAAGTTATCGTGGTTGAAAATCACCGCGCGCCTGTCGTCACGCACATGGTTTGGTATCGCGCTGGTGCAGCAGATGAACCGCGCGGCAAATCAGGCATTGCCCATTTCTTAGAACATCTTCTGTTTAAGGGGCACAAATATGAAGGGTTAGGCACATACGAACCCGGCGAGTTTTCGAAAATCGTACGTTCATTAGGCGGTGACGATAACGCCTTCACATCACAAGATTATACGGCCTACTTTCAATCCATCGCTTCGGAACATTTGGAAAAAATGATGACAATAGAGGCGGCGCGCATGCGCGGTTTGAACGTGCCGGAAGAAGAAGTCATCTCTGAGAATAAGGTTATCCAAGAAGAACGCAGACAGCGCACAGACAATAAACCAAGCGCGCAACTATCTGAACAGCTTAACGAAATCCTGTTCCCCAACCACCCATACGGGATCCCCGTTATTGGGTGGATGCATGAAATTCAGGACTTAAGTTGGCAAGACATGATGGATTTCTACAATCAATATTATGCGCCAAACAATGCGATTTTGATTGTTTCCGGTGATGTGAAGGCCGAAGAGGTGTACGCCATGGCAAAACGCACATACGGCATAATTCCACGCGTTGAAACACCCAAAAGAGAACGCATCCAATCGCCACCATTCGTGGCGGAAACTCAAATCACGCTTGAACATCCACAGGTGAAAGAGCCCGTATATAAACGTCTCTACCGTGTACCTAGCTATCGCCAAAATCCGGAAACATCATTGGCTCTACAGGTTTTAGAAGAAGTGATGGGCGGTGGTTCTACCTCACGTTTATACAAATCACTCGTGATTGATAAAAAGCTCGCAACCAACATCAGCTTATCTTACGCGGGTGCGTCATGGAACGATTCCAAGCTGAGCATTGCTGCTAATCCCTCCTCTATCGACAACATTGATGCCCTCAAAAAAGCCATTGATGAAGAGTTACGTACATTGATCAAAGATGGCGTGACAGATCAGGAATTATCGGATTCAGTAACACGTATGCAGGCCGATGCGATTTACGCATTGGATAGCCTCAGCGGCCCCGCAATGATTATCGGATATAACATGGCGACAGGATCATCGCTTGATGATATTGAAACATGGCCCGCAAAAATCAGCGCCGTGACGAAACAGCAAATACAAGATGCTGCAAAACAATATCTTAACCCTGACGCGCCATCTTCCATGCCACCGGTCACGGGCATATTACTGCCTAAACCCGTGCCAGCCGCAGAAGATAAAGCAGGAGAGAAATAATGAAAAACAGATATCACGTCGCCATTCTGGTTATTGCACTGGTTGTATTACCCTTCGCAACATTTGCAAAAGAGCCGCAGCAAAAATTCCTCGATATTCAGGAAATCACGAGCGCAGGCGGCATTAATGCATGGTTGGTTGAAGACCATTCCATTCCTGTTATTGCCATGACCTTTTCATTCCGTGGTGCAGGGGCAAAGAACAACACACCCGCACAGCAAGGTTTGGCACGCTTGGCGTCCAACACAATGGACGAAGGCGCAGGTGATCTGACCAGTCAGGACTTTCAAAAACAGCTAAGAGACAAATCCATTAGCCTGTCTTTTTCCGCCAGTCGTGATAATTTCGGCGGCAGCGTTAAGACATTATCTCAAAATAAAAATGATGCTTTTAATCTTCTGAAACTCGCACTGACAAAGCCACGTTTCGATCAAGAGCCCGTCGATCGTATGCGTGCCAGTAACCAAAGCCGCGTAAAATCATCGGTTGCGAACCCCAGATGGCTTGCTGCGCGCATCCAAAATGACCGCATATTCGAAGGCCACTCTTACGCGCTGAACAGTGGCGGTACACTCTCTTCTCTTGAAAAAATCACCCCCGATGATTTACGTGCCTTTCATAAGACACTTGGTAAAAACCAATTGGTTATCGGTGTTGCCGGTGACATCACAGCTGCTGAACTAAAAACCGTATTGGATGATATTTTTGGCGGCATGCCCGTGGTTGATGAGGCTGAAACAACAAAAACCAACCTGAAAAATGAAGGTAAAACATACCTTTACGAACAAGACATTCCACAATCCGTTATCGAAATGTCACAAGTCGGAATCAGCCGTAAAGATAAAGACTATTACGCCGCCAATATCATGAACTTTATACTGGGCGAGTCTGGGTTTGGTTCACGACTTATGGAAGAAATTCGTGAAAAGCGCGGCCTGACATACGGCGTTTACTCCTACTTCCGTCAGTATGATGCCGTTGACGTTCTGCATGTTTCAACATCAACTGCCAATGAAAACGTGCAGGAAATGCTGTCTCTGATTCACGCAGAATGGGATAAAATCAAAGATGCTCCCGTTTCAGAGCAAGAGCTTAATGATGCCAAATCTTACCTGATTGGTTCCCTACCGCTTTCACTGACGTCTACAAGTTCTATTGCGAGTGTGTTGTTATCCCTACAACTTGATGATCTTCCGGTTGATTACCTTGATCAACGTGCGGGTAAAATACAAGCGGTACAAGTCAACGACATTCAAGCCGCAGCGCAGCGCGTCCTTAATAAAGACAGCATGACCACAGTGATCGTCGGTAAGCCACAAGGTGTTGAAAAGGCAGAAAAAATAACAACCCTGCCGAATGTAGAATAATAATGGCAAGCAAGATCAGATCAGATTTATTAGAATGGAAGGCATTGGAAGAGCATGCTCAGGCACTCGATAATTTCAATATCCTGAACTTCTTTGAGAATAATCCTAAGCGATTTGATGATTTTAGCATTCGCATAGATCATCTTTTGTTGGATTATTCGAAACAGCGCTTAAACGCGGATACTATTCAAAAACTGTGTGATTATGCCAAGGCCTGTGATCTAGATAGTTGGCGCGACAAGATGTTCTCGGGCGAGGCTATTAACGTCACAGAAGATCGCGCCGTTCTTCATACAGCTTTACGAGCGCAGCCTAGTGGAGAACTTAAGGTCAATGATACGGACATCTATCCCGACATACATAAAACCTTGAACAAGATGAAAGACTTTGCGGAAAAAATCCGCAAAAACAAGAAATACACGGACATCGTTAACATTGGTATTGGTGGTTCTGACCTCGGGGCGGTTATGGCCTACGAAGCCTTAAAATCTTTCACTGATCGCGATATAAAACTTCACTTCGTCTCCAACGTCGATGCGACACATCTGGCGGAGACACTCCGTGTTATCAATCCGGAAAAAACACTATTCATTGTGACGTCCAAAACATTCACAACCCAAGAAACCATGACAAACGCCGCCAGTGCGCGTGCCTGGCTGCAAGATCAGCTTGGGAAAGATGATATCTCTGATCACTTTGTCGCCGTGTCTCAAAACATTGAAAGCGTATCTGATTTTGGCATCAAAAAAGAAAACATTTTCCCGATATGGGATTGGGTCGGCGGGCGATATTCAATCTGGTCTGCAGTCGGCTTACCTCTATGCATCGCTCTTGGCGGAGAACAATTCCAAGAATTTTTAGATGGCGCACATGCCATGGATGATCATTTCAATACCGCCCCCATGGAAAATAACATTCCGATCATGTTGGCATTGGTCGGCATGTGGAACAGAAATTTCCTGAAATATGGCGCACTCGCCGTTATTCCTTATGACCAATATCTGCATCGATTCCCTGCTTTCCTGCAACAATTAGACATGGAATCAAACGGTAAAGCCGTTGATCGTGACGACAACCATGTGCCTTATGATACCGGCCCAACTGTTTTCGGAGAGTCCGGAACAAATTCGCAGCACGCCTACTTCCAACTTGTTCATCAGGGTACAAATATAATCCCATGTGAATTTATCGCTGCTATCAAAAGCCAAAACCCCATCGGCGATCATCAGAAAAAGTTGCTCGCCAATGTGATTGCCCAGTCAAAAGCACTCATGGAAGGCAAAGAGGATACTGACCCGCATAAAATGTTTACAGGCAATCGCCCGAGCACGACCATCCTTTTTGATGAATTAACACCATATACACTCGGCATGCTAATCGCGCTGTATGAACATAAGATTTTTGTTCAAGGCATCCTTTGGAACATTAATAGCTTTGATCAATGCGGTGTAGAGCTCGGCAAAGTTTTGGCGCGTCAGATTATGGACGCGCTTGATGGCAATGAGTGTGATACGGATTCTTCTACACAAAACCTAATAGATATGATTAAAGGTTAAGCCTGATATAGTAACATTGCGTCTCGTATAAATGCCCCTTGAATAAACATTATAAATTTAAGGTAAAACAAGAGCCTTTAGGGTATATTTAAAGCATGTTAGACACGAACACATACAATGATATGCCGCAATCCGGTGGGTCTATGCCGGTTGTTTTACAAGGGGAATTAGATGATGCCCTGGAAAAACACCGCATGTTCATCCGTGGGCAAATTGGTGGGAAACGCGCCATATTTCAGTATAAAGATTTATCTAACCTAGACTTTCAAAATCACGATCTTTCTCAATCCGACTTTACCGGATCCAAACTGGTTGGTGCTGATTTATCTTTATGCACCTTTAAAAGCGCAAGCTTCTTCGGTTGTGATTTGCGTGGCAGTGATTTGTCACATGCCGATTTATCACGCACAGATCTCCGTGGCACGACCATGGCCGGTGCGAACTTATCCGGTGCTAATCTTGCTGATGCAGATATGCGCGAAGGGCAAATCATGCAAAAAGGTGACGCTGGCGATCTCGTTGCTCGCATAAGGGCTGGCGTCATCGGCTCACAAACTTTACTGACAGGAGCGCGCCTTACAAATGCAGATTTATCAGGCGTACGTGCCCGCAACGCCGATTTCACAGATGCTGACCTGACCAGCGCCGTGTCACATGATGCTGATTTAAAAAATGCCATTTTCCGCGGCGCAAACCTCAGTAACACAGACTTTTCTGGTTCTGACCTCTCCTGCGCTAACATGCAACGCGCCATTCTCTCCGGCATTGTTATGAAAGACACAGAAAGCTATGGCGTCGACAGTACAGGTGCGATAACGGGTAAAAACACGGGCCTGAAGATTGAGGATTCCGGCCAAACCCTTACCGATATGTTACAAGAACACACCATCTGGATAAAGTCCGTTGGCTCGCACGGCAAGCAAATGGATTTAAGTGGCTATGATTTGCGCGAGATTGAAGATTTACGCATATACCCCCTTACTGCAATCAAGGCGATGAGCGCATCTTTTATTAATCTGGACCTAAGCAATGCCTCCATACAAAGCTCAGTTTTAAATGATTCCGACTTCCGTGATGCATATATGGAGGGCGTAGACTTACGAGGCTCTCACCTCAAAAACACAATTATGACACGTGTGAATTTAAGATATGCACGCCTAAGCCCGTTACAATTTACAAACACAGATGGCAGCGTCCGCCTTAATCGTGTTGATCTCAGCGGTACGGACCTAAGGTTTTCTGACTTACAAAACATCGATCTTCGTGATGCCATTTTGATGGGCGTTGATTTAACGCACGCTAATTTATCACGTGCAGACCTTAGACGAGCCGACCTGACCGGTGCGATTTTAAAAGGTGTAAAGCTTGATGGTGCGCAATTAGACGGCGCGATTATAGACTTTAGCGCACTATAAAGTTTTTAAGTTTTCTTTCGTCCACTGTAATTTACCTAACACGTTAATCTTTTGCTGTATTATGAGCATGATATCGCTATAGTTTGCCTATGCGCATACGATATTTACCAGAAACATTGATTAACCAGATCGCTGCCGGTGAGGTTGTTGAACGCCCCGCCGCAGCCGTGAAAGAATTGTTGGAAAATGCAATTGATGCGGGCTCAACCTCGATTGAGATTGATGTTCATAATGGCGGAAAAAACAAAATCGTTATTTCGGATAACGGGCATGGCATGTCTGCGCAAGAATTAACGGCCGCGCTTGATCGTCATGCGACGTCTAAACTGCCTGGTGATGACCTTCTCCATATCGAACATCTGGGATTCCGAGGCGAAGCTCTGGCCTCTATTGCCGCCGTATCACGTATATCAGTCAGAACCCACGACAAAAGCAACGGCGAAAGCTGGGAAATCTCATGCGAGGCAGGAAAAAAAGATGATGTACGCCCATCAGGACACCCCAAAGGTACGCGTATTGAAATTAAAGATCTATTTTATGCCACACCTGCGCGTCTAAAATTCCAGAAAAGCGAACGCGCAGAATATGGCTGTCTCTTATACACATCTGACGCTGCCGACGAATCCAGAGGTG
>CAXHFH010000090.1:0-9478 GCA_964015995.1 uncultured Alphaproteobacteria bacterium | reverse complement strand
TGGTAATCTAACGCCCGAGTACAATAGACCCGCGGACAAGCGTTTTAAACTTCATCGGTTTGCGTTCGATATCCTCGGCGATAATTGCGCCATCACCATTGACGTGACGCGCCTTCATAAGCGCTTGATAGAGCGTTTGTTCACGGTCATTCGTCAGGAACATCATCTCTTCCATCACATCATAAAGCTGACGCCCTGCGGCCTTACGACGGGCACGGCCCTTAATCTCTTCAGGCACTTCAAACTTGCGGGGCTCCAGAATGGTCATGGTGATTTTCGGGAATGTCCGTAGCGGCACTTTGCCTTTCAAACGGCAGAACGGCGTGTGTTGCACCCCATCCAAACGCACAGGCAGAACCATCGCGCCCGATTTATCGGCAATCATGCCCGGCCCGTCATAAATTTTCATCAACGCGCCCGTTTCGGTCAAACGTCCTTCGGGGAAGATCACGCAATGCTTGTCTTTTTCGACTTCCTTAATCAGACCTTTCAGGGAGAATGGATTGGTCGGGTCGAGCGGAAACGCATCAACCATTTTCAAGAAAGGACGTACCCAGAACCAATTAGCGACGAAACTATTCACCGCAAACATCGGTTTACCGGGCAAAAACGCTGCCAACACGGGGGCATCAAGAAATGATACATGGTTAGACACAATCACCGCGCGCGGCCCTGCCTTTTTGATGTTTTCAATGCCGTGCACTTCGACCTTATAGAGTGTTTTCAAAACTACCTGCATCATGCTTTTCATGAAATAAGCAGGAAGAAGCTGACAGATATAAACTGCCACCACCAAATTCGCCAATGCGCACATCAGGAACAGGCTCGTGATACCAAAACCTAAAGAAAGGAGGAACGCGGAAATAACCGATGAGGCCACCACAAAGATTGAGTTTAAAATCGCGCTCCCCGCCAATATGCGTGAGCGGATATCTTCCGGCGTGTCGTGTTGAATAATCGCGTTCAGCGGCACAACAAACAAACCCGCGCACAAGGCAATCAGAAAAATATCAAAGATAATCCGCCAGCTGGGCAGCGTGCTGAGGAATGCGCTCAGAGACATGAGGCTCTCCTCCGCACCGCCCTGATATCCATTGCCTGCAAAGAATAAATCAATGGAGAAAATCGTAATCCCGACAGCCGCAAGCGGCACATAAACGGCCTCAACGCGACCATGAAGCAAGCGATTATTGAGCAAACCACCTAGCGCGATACCAACAGAGAACAACACCATGAATAATGTAAATACTGTGTTTGACGCGCCAAGGACGCCTTCGGTGAAATTAGGAAGCTGCGACAGGAATACCGCGCCCAAAAACCAGAACCACGCCACACCCAGCGCGGATTCGATCACGCTGCGCCTATGACTAAAAAGCTGATCAATGATTTGATAAGTCTCAGTGACGATGTTGTAATTCATCTTAAGATCAGGATCGCCCGCCTTAGCATCAGGAATATAGCGCGATGCAAAATAACCAGCGACAGCAACCGCAATTAAAAGAAGGCTAACCATCACGATCCCCGCACTCATCGTGACGAACGCCGCGCCGACAATCGTACCCACCAGAATCGCCAGAAACGTACCCGTAGAAAGCAGCGCGTTACCGCCAATCAATTCATCTTCATCCAGATGTTGCGGCAAAATGGAATATTTACTCGGCCCGAAAAAGGCGGACTGCGCCCCCAAAGCAAACAGCGTAAGTAAACATAGATTAACCGAGCCGGATAAGAGAGAAATTGCACCCAAAACCGCAACCCCGATCTCCACGACCTTAATGACGCGGATAACTTTATCCTTCGGGTATTTGTCGGCATATTGACCGCCCAACGCAGAAAACAACACAAACGGTAAAATGAAAATTCCTGTGGCGAGCGTGACCAAAACCTCTGGCGCCATGCCTGTTTGAGCCTGAGAATTCAACACCCCGTATACGAGCAAAACCACAAGGGCATTCTTGAACAAGTTATCGTGAAACGCGCCTAAAAATTGCGTTACAAATAAGGGCGCAAAACGAATATCTTTTAAAAGGTCAAATTGGCTGTTTTTCATTTTTCTCTCATTTTTGTTGTCAGAGCCACTCTACACTATACCATAAATTGAACAACGTTCAATTACTTAAATATTGAACTTTATTGTCATATAAAAAAATCGCCAGACGTAAATCCGGCGATTCTCGAAATTTTGTAAGTGAAAAAACTTACGCTGCTTGTGAAGAGCGTTTGTTTTCTTCTGTGATATTCTGCAACGCTTCACCACTTGGCTGTGCCTTACCTTGGGACAAGTCGCCAAGGGAAACTACACCAACCAAACGCTTGTCACGGTTTACAACCGGCAAACGGCGTACCTTGATTTCTGACATATTCTGGCAGATTTCATCAACGCTCTGATCTTCGAAACAATATTTGATTTGTGGTGACATGATGTCACGCACCTGAGAAGACGGGTTCGCGCCTGCTGATACTGCGCGTGTTACGATATCACGATCGGTCACAGCGCCGATCAACTTGTCATTTTCACCAACAGGAATAAAACCGATATCCTGATCTTTCATAATCTTTGCGGCCTGCTCTAATGAGGCATCCGGCGCAATCCAGTCACATTGCGGTGTCATTACATCCTTAATTTGCATGCTTAATTCTCCTATTCTTTGAGTTATGCGCTATCTAAGCACAAATCAGGAGCGCGTACAAATAAACAACGATGTATGTTTAGAGGAAGTTTACTCCGCTGCGACGGGAGCACTCTGCTCCTCGCGCTTAGGGGGCTTGACTGTGCCTATCAATTTGTACGCTGCGCCTACAGCAACGAGCACACTCACATAGAATAGTAACTCCATACCTGTGGGACGCGGTGTGTAACCAAAGAGAACACTCATCGTTTCGCCGATGAAACTACCACCATCAAGGAAAGCCGATGTATCCCACATTTGCGGATACAAAGCGGGAATAATGTCTGCCTGTATAAGAAAGTTCGCGCCCTGCGCCGCCATACCGGCCGTCAAGACAATCAGCATCCAGCTTGTAACGGTAAACAAATGGCGCTTCACAGTTTTGAGCAAACCAAAATAGAGCATAAAGCCAACCGCAACACCGCCTGCAAGGCCAATCAGACCACCAAGCATAATATCATAAACAGACACGCCAATCAGGCTTTGACTGTAGGTAAACAGGACGATCTCCGCGCCTTCACGCAGTGATGCCACGGCCACGACGGCGACAATAACGTAGAGCGATTTGCGCCCTGCCACCACATCCGCGCCAACCGCGTTTAGATGTTGCGCCAGCTCGCGCCCGTGACGCTTCATCCAGATCACGGTCCAACTGAGGAACCCAACCGCCGTGAACATGATACAAGCATTAAACACTTCCTGCCCCATACCATCAACCGCATCGGCAATCGTATCGGTGAATAAGAAAACAATGAAGGAACCAAGCACGCCTAAACCAAGACCAAGTGACACCAAAAGGCCGCGCTTCGGAAGGCCACGCGTTGCCGCAAGGACAATACCCAAAACGAGTGCTATTTCGATGATTTCACGAAAAACTACAGTTGCGATGCCATACATGGTTTGCTCCCTATGCCGTGTTGTTTTTACTTCGCGATAATATAGCCGTTGGCCGTATCCATATTAAATTCCCCGAAGAAATGGTACTTACCCGGCTCTAACGGGCCAACATAAATGGTTGCCTTTTTATTACCGCGAATGATTTTCTCACGGTTCATGTCATGGCTTTCAAATTCTTCTGGCGTTGAATCTTGGTTATCGATGATCAGTTTGATCTTCTCCCCTGCCGGAACAGTGATTTCCTCAGGCGAGAATTTGTGATCCTTGATTATGATCTCGTAAAACTCTTTCTTAACAGGTGCAATTTCTACTAAACCTGCTTTAGATTCAGCTTCAGCGGGTGCAGGCACAGGTGCAACTCTGTTCGCGACTTGATCTGCGTGTGCTTGAAAACCGGTAAATGTAAGAGCACCAACAGCCGTCATCATCAAAAACTTCTTCATCTCTTTAAATCCCAACTCGTAATGAAAATGATTATCATTTAGGGTTTTTACAATAGGATCCGGCAAAAAACAAGTTAAGAAGCATTATTGATTAGTATTTTTTCAAAAAGCTTGAAAATAATAATGATGGTGTATATAAATCGCGGTGGAAAGTCGGTGCGGGCGGAATGTCGATTGTAGCCCGGTCAGGTCCGAAAGGAAGCAGCCACCAACGAATTTTTTCGGGTCGTATCTGGCTTTCCACCATTTACAATCAATTCCATTTTATATTTGGCGTATAACCCTCTTCCCCGAATTTTCTGTCTTGATCGGGAATGCTATCGGTGGGCGTGTCTTGCTGTTGCTCCACTGTCGGTGAAAGACCGGATAGCTGGCTCAGTAATTCAGGAGAAGTCGCCGCAGTCGTAGAAACAACACCCTCTTCTATGAAATAAACCAAATCGGGCAAGTCTGTGCCAAAATCCGGATTAGACGCCCTCAGTTTGTCCATTTCCTGCGTGTATTGACGTTCATAACTCTCACGGTTTACGGCAATATCGATTTTCAAAGAATGCCCTTGAAGATATTCCTCGAAATCATTCATACGTGATCCATGCACAAAACCCAACATTGTGAGCGTCTTCTGCCCATTGGCGGTGCTGTTAATGGTTTGCGCCAAATCCCGATCATCAGATCTGGCATTGAAATAATCGCGTCTTGCTTCGGTGTATACATCTGTTCCTTGCTGGAATTGTTGGCGTAATTGCGTCAACCTTGCGGCAATGGTCGGATCAGAGATATCTTCGGTGGCCTTGATACGCTCTGTTTCATCACGTATGGCGACGAGCGTTCTTCGCGCTTCATTCAGCGATTGCAACTCTGCCCGACCCTTTTCGTAATCAATCGCATGCGCATCAATATTAAAACGTGCCGCATGCGCCAAAAGCGGTGCCACACTGCCCTGCAAAAAAGATTGTGTTTCTTCAGCCTCGTTAAAACTCCAACGTGAACGGTTATTGATCACATCATCTTCATGTTCAAATTTGTGTGAAAACCCTGCAACATCACCATTGCCACCAGCCATCACACTGGATTGAAATTCATTAATCAGACCTTGTCTGTAATGGGGCAACTCCAGAAACATATCGGAAACACCACTCTCCGCAACAGCAATGAGCGTATCTGTCTGCCCTAACGTCCCCCATATTTTCTGATAATCGTCATGATCTGCATCACCGATAACAATGTTATCAGCGTTTGCATAACCCATGCGCAAAACATCGGCGAAAGACATTCTATAACTGCCATTCAGCGTCTCGCCCGAAGGGTTTTGTGTTTCAGTAGGAGGTTGATTATCACCAGCCAAATTTATCACCGCATTATTTTTTATTCTATTTATGCATTAACTATACAAAAATGAAGCATAAACATCAAATTATGATCTTCATATAAGATTGTTCAAAACAACGCTCTATAACATGATCAGAGTTTCATTTTAACAAAGCAGTATGCTACGCTTGCTCTTTCACGTCACTTAAGGACAAAAAATGCGTCAACTTTTCTTATCTTTCTTTTTATTAATCACGTTTATGTTTCCGTGTATCACTGCCCATGCAGAAGAATACACTGTTGATGACCTTAAAGTGCTTGCTGATGGTGAAAACGCAAAGGCACAATATGATCTGGCCACGCTTTACATGAAGGGCAAAGACATTGAAAAAGACACAACCAAGGGCATCAATCTATTCATGAAATCTGCCGCAAAGGGATACCCTAAGGCGCAATATGTGCTCGGCAAGCTGTTTCGGGATGGGCTGTATGTTAAACAAAGTGAACAACAAGCTATGGATTGGTTTACCCGCGGCGCACATAGGGGACACGGAAATTCTCAGTATGCGCTTGCGGTGATGCATTCGCGATTCCGTGATTCTTTAGAATCCACACAAGAAGCATACGCATGGTTTGAAGTAGTGCACAGACGCAAGCATCCAAGGGGCGCAGCAGGACGTGATGAAGTAGCAAAAAGGCTCGATAAATATCAAATCATCACCGCCAAGCGCATGGCGAAAGCATATTATGAAGAATATGTAGAGCCTTTTCAAAAGCCAAAAGTGACGCCAAAAGAAGAATCAGATGAGCCTGAGGAACCAAAAGAAGAATGAACAAACCCGCTCTCACCTTATGTCTCGGTGGATTGATTTTTATCTCCGGGAGCGCTCTCGCACAAGACACCGCATCAAAGGCGACACTAACATCCGATGCCATGCGCGGTGATATTCAGGCGCAATATAATTTGTGCCGTCTATACCAAAAAGAAAACAACGCAGGCTTTGCCGTTTCATGGTGTGAAAAAGCCGCGTTCGCGGGAAACATCGCAGCACAACGACAGCTCGGATGGCTCAGCGTACAAAACGCCGAAAATGTAGATGACCTCAAAAAAGGCTATATGTGGTTCGGCATCGCGTTGGCACAAGAATATAATATATCCGCGCATAATGAATGGGTGAGGCTTGGCGCGCATTTTAAAGAACACCCCAAAACACTGCGCAGGCTCAAAAAAGACACGGATCACCTATTCAAAAAACACGTCAAAGCCGATGAAGAGCAATCCACCGATAGCCTGATTGCGCAGAACAAAAGAAACTATCTTGCCGAAATCAGGCAAAAAGCCAGTCAAAACGACGCGGGTTCACAAGCCGTTCTCGGCACATTTTACGAATTTTCCGGCGATTACGCCTCCGCGCTAGATTGGTATCGCAAGGCCGCGAAAAACGGGCACATCGACGCGCAATCTTATATCGGGCGCGCGCAACCCAATAGCGGCATTGGCGGCCTTTATAATGATACGGAACGCTACGCATGGATGAGCGTCGCCTTAGCGCAAAAATACAACTACATTGATAAACTCTCGCTCAGTCTGATCGGTCAAAGATTAACGGCGGAGAAAAAATCAGAAGCACAGCAATTGGCACAGAATTATTACGAAAACTACGTCAACCAAGACACATCGAAAAACGTGCCCGCACTCATTCGCGCCGCCGAGAACAGTTACATGCAGCGCTTAATCAGCAAAGCCAAAGAAGGATACGTCCCCGCGGAAGATGGCCCCACGGGCGAATTCAATTCCGCGCTGGCCGTCTTGAAAGACATAAAACCTTCCATGGAATGGCACCTACGCGCCGCCAAAGACGGCAATGTTCTGGCGCAATATACAATCGGGCACATGCACGAACAGGGCATCGAAGTACAGAAGAACACACTCACCGCGGCCCAATGGTATAAACGCGCCGCTATACAAGGATACGGCCCCGCGCAATTCGCCTTGGGGCAGCTTTATTTCGAAAACCGCGAACAAGAGAGCAGCAACATCATCGAAGCCTACGCATGGTTGGATGTTGCCACCAAACAAGATTACCCCGGTGCGGACATTACCCGTGACGCCATCGCCAAAAGCTTCGGTAAAGAAGAAACGCGATTGGCAGGTATTTTATCACGCAAATATCACCGCCTTTACGTTGAACCCTTTCAGGAGACCCATCACTAACGATGCGCTATTTACCTCTTTTTCTATCTATGTTTGCCCTTTTCATTCCTGCAACTGTGCATGCGGCGCATGGCGGCGAACGAGAATTTCAAGAAGCTGAAAAATTTTATCAAGAACATAAAGCCGAGATAGAGCTGTGTGATCCGTGTGAGGAAACACGGCCAAAGGCGCAAGAAGCGCTTGATCTCTATGCCATTGCTGTCAAAGAAGGCAACCCGAATGCACAGTTCAAGATGGGCTGGATGTATTTATCCAAAAAGGGCGTTATGTATGATCTGGAAAAGGGGCTGAAGTTGTGGCAAGACGCCGCAAAGAACGGACATATTGATGCGCTGATCAATATCGCAAGCTTCACCTATGAAGGACAATTAATCCCTCAGGATTTTGAAAAAGCGCATGATTTATACAAGGAAGCCGCCAAAAAAGGCCATGGTCTGGGTCAATATTACATCGCGCTGAACTATCTTGATGGCAAAGGCACGACACAAGATTTCATTGAATCCTACGCATGGGTGAGCGCGGCGATAGAAACCCTGAAATTCAATGACGTGAAAGAGCAAGCCATCCTGCTCAGGGATGAATTAGTAAAAGACCATTTACCGGAATCAGATAAAAAACGCGCCGACATCATCGCGATTAAATATCAACGCCTGTATGTGAGACCGTTTTCGGATGATAAGTGATGAAATACGTCAAGAAACCGCTCATTTTTCTTTTAATAGTATTGCTACTTATATCCCTATCATTAGTCTACACAAAATCAAGCGCACCCTCTTTCAGAAGTAAAATCGAAATCTCAGCAATACCTAAAGATATACAGCTAAAGAATTATTATTTTTCAGGTTACGGAATGGATCATTATTACCTATGGGAAATCGCTTCTGATTCAGCAAATGGAATCACTAATTTTTTAATCAAAATTGATGCGCGAAAAATTGAAAACCGTTCTATGGCTAATTGCTTGTCTCTATCGGAAGACAAAGCATACCAATGGTGGCCAGCAAATGAACTCGCAGATGCCTTATGGGATTACACCGACAGCCATTACGGCTTGTATAGGTTAAAAACCGATGAAGGAACAATATGTATATTTTTACATGAGAATCCTAGATTAGCCTTTGTACAATGGTTTGATTGATGAAAAACATCTTATTTTCTTCTCCCCATCTTGCCCCGTCCACGGAATCGCTTTACAAATATCAGTCAAACAAATTTATGATCTTACAATGCCTGAGGCGCGAGGCGTATGCGCATACGTGAGCAACGATAAACGCGGTAAGATGATAAATTGGGAAGACTGGAAGTATGGCTGAAAAAACTGAAGTGTACCGCGTTCTGGCGCGTAAATATCGCCCCCAAAATTTTGACGAGTTGATCGGACAAGACGCCCTTGTGCGAACCTTGAAAAACGCCATTACTTCGGGGCGCATTGCCCATGCCTTCATGTTGACGGGGGTGCGCGGCGTGGGGAAAACCACAACGGCGCGTATCATCGCCAAGGCACTGAATTATAAAGGCCCTGACGGCACCAGCGACCCAACCACGGGCGACACGGCGGATTGTCAGCTCTGTCAGGCGATCTCAGAAGACCGTCATCCTGATGTGATTGAGATGGATGCCGCGAGCCGTACTGGCGTCGATGATATCCGCGAGATACTTGACGGGGTACGCTACGCCCCGACCGAGGCACGTTACAAAATCTACGTGATTGACGAAGTGCACATGCTGTCTAAGAACGCATTTAACGCGCTCCTCAAAACTCTGGAAGAACCGCCGGAGCATGTAAAATTCATCTTCGCGACCACTGAAATTCGCAAAGTCCCCATCACCGTTCTGTCCCGTTGTCAGCGATTTGATCTGCAACGTGTGGGCGCAGATTTGCTCGTGCCCCACTTCCAGTCCATTTGTGAACAGGAAAAGGTTAAGGCCGAAGACGAAGCCATAGC
>CAXHFH010000089.1:0-9721 GCA_964015995.1 uncultured Alphaproteobacteria bacterium | reverse complement strand
TCGCTCCGCCCCCTACCGGGTAAATCAATGGCGATGGTGCGATATCCGTGCTTTGCCAATTCTAGCGCCAGAAAATCATAATCCCGCCCGTTGGATAATAATCCATGCGCACAAAATAACACGCGCCCATCTTCCGGCCCCGTATCGGTGTAGGCGATTTTCGCCCCGTTAAAATCAAATGCTTTTTCTTTTATGCCGACCATTAATCATTCATCCTTTTCGCGTCCCCGTTAAGATCAACGATCATAACGCATTTTTCAATGCCAAACTCGTCGAAACAAGTTGATATTATTTTAAAGATTTGTCATTACCATGGAAAAAATAAACTTGGGTGAACTACATATCATGAATAATAAAAATCTTGCCGACTTAGATCTCTATGAACGCCACGACGTCCTCAGCGAAATTGGTATGCTCGCGGATGAAGAAAATATCGGGCAACCGGAACGCCCTTACAGCGAATGGTCGGAAGAAGACTTCGAAACCGTTTTGGCATTATTCGAAAGCTGGCCGTACAGCGATGCCTCTGCGCCGGAATTTGAACATTTGACAAACGCCTTCGAACAGCATTTTAATCCGACCATATTGCAAGACGATGACATCAAGGCCATTCTTGAACACACCGCGCAAGCATTAAGCGCAGCAGGCAAAGAAGCGTTCGGCGCGGATGCGCCCGATGTCGTGCTTGATTTTATATCTTCGCCTGAGGCCAAAGGATATTACGGCGGCCTGCGCCCTGACGGTAAAATTCAGATCAACAGTGATAAGTTAAACGACATGCGCGTAAAGGGCAGCACCTTCGAAGGCGCGGAATCTTTTATCGAGCTTGTCAGCCACGAAGCCACGCATTTATTCCAAAATTATTGTGATGATACATGCGATGTAGAAACCGAAGATTTACGCCTTAGCATCCGTGTCTCTATGATGTTTTACGAGGCCACAGACGGCGCGAAAAAGGCAGGGCATCGTGAATTATATTGGCAGCATCCCATGGAAGTACAGGCACGCGATGTGGCGGAACGTTTAACGTCAAAAATTTCAGAGCAAAACCCTGCGCCAAGCGTTACCGAAGATAACGCATTTGATTTATAATCAATATACGCGCATCGGCGTTGGTCAGGCTGTCATGACTTTGCACGTCGAAATCATAGCTCTGGCGTGCATCGGTAATCTCTTCCTCCGCGCGCTCCCCCTTCATAAAACAGAGCGTTAAGTCGGGGTTGTCCTGCGCCCATGGCCAGACAAAATCAAACAGTTCAGGCAAGCTTTTCAGGGCCCGCGCCGATATCACATCAGGGGTAAAGTCATCCGTGACATTCTCCACACGCGCGGTATGAACGGTGACATTCTGCGCGCCCGTTTCGCGGATAACGGTGCGCATAAACTGGCATTTGCGCTCGTCCGATTCAACAAGATGTGTTTGTATTTCAGGGCGCATCAACGCCACAACCAACCCGGGGAAGCCGCCGCCACATCCCAAATCGGCGTAAGTTTTTGTGCCATCCGGGATGAATTTCTCAACCTGCGCGGAGTCGATTAAATGCCGATGCCAACACTCACCAATAGTTTTTGGCGATACCAAATTAATCGCTTTGTTCCATTTAATCAGGAGCTGTTCATAGGTTTCGATATGCGCAAAAACCTCGTCCGAGACGTCGAATAAAGCTCTAAAATCATCTTTGGCGTAGAGGGTCATTTTATTTCCATGAAAGTGTCTATGGCGCCAGATAAAACTAAATCTTTCTTAACGGCACAAATTCCGAATGTTTCTTTGGTATGATTCTCCAGATTTTTATCTTGCTCTCCTACGACAGAATTTAAAAAAGAAACTTTTTCCTTAAACTCTTCTTCTGAAGCACCTATAAGCACTTGGGTATAGCCTTCATTAAGATCTATAAATGACATGTATATTGTGTAATAATCAGGCGGTTGAGCAAGAGATCCTCGCGTTTCTTTTGAACCTACAAGTCGACCAACAACTGGTTCATATGTATGTCCTTCAGTATTCTTAGCAGTCTGCTCGTCGCATAGTTTTCTTAATTTTTCGAGATTTTTTTCATATTCTCTATATTCTGCAGGAATAGGCTGGCTATACTCCTCATCTGCTTTGCCACTGAGCAGTACAAGTACGCCTACTGTCAAAACTATGAAAATTGCAGGATAGATTATCTTCATTTCATGCCGCATCCGATTTTTTCGGTGGTTTTTTGACATAGCGCAGGAGCGCGATCACAGCCGCTGGTGTAACCCCCGGAATGCGCGCGGCTTCGCCCAATGTGGTCGGGTTTACTTGCTTCAGCTTTTGACGGATTTCATTCGACAGACTGCCGACCTTTGCGTAATCCAGAGCCTTGGGCAGGACAAGATTTTCATCTTTACGGAAGGCCGCAATGTCGGCCTCATGCCGATCCATATAGCCCGCATAAAGGGAATCAATTTCAATCTGTTCGCGAATTTCACCTGTAATCTCTGCCATTTCAGGCCAGAGCTTTATCAGATCATCCCACGTAATATTCGGATAGGACAGCAGATCCGTCGCACTTCTGCGCACGCCATCCTTATTCACGCGCACGCCTTTATTTTCAAGTTCATTCGGTGTGGCCTGCAAGTCTTTCACAAGCGCACGCGCCTTCTGTAGAGCCTCTGATTTCTCGCCCCAGACTTTCGCGCGGCTCTCACCAACGCAGCCCATCGCAATGCCCTTATCCGTCAAGCGCTGATCGGCGTTATCGGCGCGCAAACGCAAACGATATTCCGCGCGGGATGTAAACATACGGTAAGGCTCTGGCGCGCCTCTGGTGGTCAGATCATCAATCAGCACACCGATATAGGCATCGGCACGATCCAGAACAAATGTCTCTGCGGCGTCGCGTGTCTTATCATCATTCAAAATAGCGGCTTGCTTGGCGGCGTTAATCCCCGCCATCAAACCTTGCGCCGCGGCCTCTTCATAGCCCGTTGTGCCGTTGATCTGCCCCGCAAGGAACAGCCCGTCAATACGCTTGGTTTCCAGTGTCTTTTTCAAATCGCGCGGGTCGACGTAATCATATTCAACCGCGTAGCCCCATTCGATGACCTCAACATTCTCCAGTCCCTTAATGGTGCGAATAAACGCGTCTTGTACCTCCACAGGCAGGGAGGTCGATATCCCGTTCGGATACACCGTGTGGTCATCCAGCCCCTCAGGCTCCAGGAATATCTGGTGGCGCGGCTTATCGGTAAAGCGGTGAATTTTATCCTCTATCGCAGGACAATAGCGCGGCCCTGTTGATTTAATCTGCCCAGAATACATCGGTGAACGCTTTAAATTCTCCGCAATAATCTCGTGGGTTTTTTCATTCGTATAAGTGATATGACACGGAATTTGCGGTACCGTGATTTCATCATTCATATAGGAAAACGGCACGGGAGTCTCATCGCCCGGTTGCTCATCACAAGCATCCCAATCAATCGTGCGCCCGTCCAGACGCGCAGGTGTTCCTGTTTTCAACCGCGCGAGTGGGAATTCCAAACGCTCCAGCGTTTCTGCGAGGCCAATCGTCGGGGCTTCGCCCACGCGACCTGCGGGGGTGATCTCTTCACCGCGATAAATCAAACCACGCAAAAACGTGCCCGTGGTAATCACCGCCGTATGACAAGAATATTCCGCGCCATCCAGTGTTTTTACACCGCACACCGCGCCATCATCATCCAAAATCAGATCATCCGCTGCGCCCGCAATAAGCGTCAAATTGGGATAGTTATTCAACATTTCCTGCATCGCCTCACGATACAGCTTGCGGTCAGCCTGCGCACGTGGTCCGCGAACAGCAGGGCCCTTGGACGCATTAAGCATACGATACTGAATACCTGACCGATCAATCACTTTCGCCATTACACCGTCAAGCGCGTCAATCTCGCGTACCAAATGCCCCTTACCAAGGCCGCCAATCGCGGGATTGCAGGACATTACACCAACGGTTTCAAGCTTGTGCGTCAGTAATGCCGTTTTCGCACCTGTGCGCGCAGAAGCCGCCGCAGCTTCACAGCCTGCGTGCCCTCCACCAACAATAATGACGTCAAAATCCATGCTCATCTTCAAAAATCCGTAATTCTTCTGGCGCGTTATACCGTTTTCTTGCATAATTTGCCAGAATAAAGCAAAAGACAATGAAGAATAACAGATTAAGGTTTTACACGTATGAAATTTTGGGGTCTTGATAATCCGTTGATGAGCGCATGGGAAGCCAATGTCAGAAATTATTTCGACATTCTCGAAGTCATGATTGGTGCCAAACATCACCACGACGACCGCATCACCACAATGGAAGATGCGCAAGAACTAAGAGATGCCTTTTCAGAAAACTTCGGCAAAGATGGCGATAAAATCTTAGGCACACTCGTCACATCTGAAGAACTTAACGGCGGAGATAACCCAAGCAATCCGGAAAACTTCTTTCCGGGTATGGAATATTCTATCCCGCTCAGCTTTTATTTTGTGCGGCGCGCATTAGAAACCGAAACACCTGCGCATGCTTATGATATTTTCGTTAATGATGTCATGTCATACGCCGAAAAGAACGAAACAGACATTGAACGCGTACCAACACGTTGGTTTATCGAAAGCCTTGCAGACCCACGCCTAGAGGAAATAAACGCTCTGGAGCCTTCACCGGAAGCCAACGCGGAAATGGTGGGAACGCAGACGCATGATCATTATGACGATAGAGATACCACAAACGACTCTACCCCACTGTAGGTATAAAACAAGGAAACGGCATGAACGTCCATCAACAAGGACAAGACTTAAAAGCGCGTTTTACTGAAGCCTTTGGCAATGAGGGGCAACATCTCGTAACAGAGCTGATAGAAGCAGGCCGCTTGAATGGCGGCATAGACTTCCCCCACATCCCCGCTTAAACCAACCAAAAACGATGATTATTACCCGGGCGTTTCCTATGCTCATGCCACAGGATATTATTTTATGCGCCAAGCCCTCGGCGACATGTCCCCCGATGATGCGTATGATCAGTTTTTACTTGATGTTGATGCCATTGATAAAACATACAAACTCAAGGAAGTTAATGATCGTTATCCGGATCAACGTTGGATGGAGGATCTCTGCAGGCCTTATTTTGCTGCGCTTGAGGAAATTAAAAACCCCAAAGGCACACTCAGCCTTTAATCACTTCCCGATACAAAAATCCCTGAACACCACGTCCAGCAAGTCTTCAACATCAACCTTGCCTGTAATGCGCCCCAAATCACGTATCGCCAACCTTAGATCTTCTGCCGTCAACTCTGGCAAAGCGGCGTTCATACAACGCTCTAATGATGCGCGGCACGCCGTTAAGGCTTCGCGGTGACGCTGACGGGTAAGGGCGGGTGCTTCTGATACACCGACCAGAGATTCAATCGATTCCGTAAGCAATGACAGAAATTTTGCAATATTCTCATTATCATTCACAGAAATGCGCAAAAGATCATCAGGATGATCTAAAAGTACCTTTTGATCGGCCTTATTGATAATCGCAATGGTATTATCCTGTTTTTCCAACGCATAACTATGCTCATCAAGCGTTTTTGATGTGCCGTCATACACAATCACCCGAATATCGGCGTTTTTAGCGGTTTTTAAAGCGCGCTTAATTCCTTCTGATTCAATCGAATCCTGCCCCTCATTGCCGATTTGATCAGGCCTTAATCCTGCCGTATCTGATAAAATAACAGGGTATCCCGCAATATCCAGATGCGCCTCAATCACGTCGCGGGTTGTTCCTGCGATATCCGACACAATCGCAACATCGCGCTGCGCCAGCGCGTTCACAAGACTGGACTTCCCCGCATTTGGCGCACCAATCACGGCCACATGAATACCATCACGCAAGCGTTCCCCTCTACGATTGTCATTCAAATGCACATCTATATCCGCGCTTAATGTTTCGATTTGCGGACGGATTGTATCAAGAATATCATCCGGCATATCTTCATCGGGAAATTCTAATTCTGCCTCTACGTACGCTAAAATTTTCGTTAGGCGTACGCGCCAGTCTTCATACATATCCGCGAGTGCGCCGCCCATCTGTGATAAAGCCTGAGCCTTCTGTAGCGCGGTCTCAGCATGGATTAAGTCCGCCACCGCCTCGGCTTCCGTCAGATCCATCTTGCCGTTTTCAAAGGCACGGCGCGTAAACTCTCCCGCCTCGGCCATACGGTGATTTTTTTGCGCAGACAAAGCCCCCAGAACACCATCAACCACCGCACGGCCACCATGCAAGTGGTATTCAACGACATCCTCCCCTGTGTAGCTATGTGGCGCGTTAAACGCAATTGTGATGGCTTGGTCGAGTGTTTCACGTGAAACGGGACGTATTAGTTTACACAATATCGCCTTGCGAAACGGAATGTCTTTATTATCGCTCAGCAGTTTTAAGCTCTCAAAAGCTTGCGGCCCTGACACACGAACTACCGCTACTCCGGCCTGTCCGCGTGCGCTCGCCAATGCATATATTGTCTTACTCATCTTTATCTGACTGCTTTGGCTCGTTCACGCCCATCTGTGACCAGAACATTTTCTGCATTTCGCCGATCCCCTGCATCGTTGCGGGCATCCATGTTTTCACCATTTCTTCCGGGCTTAGGTTTCTAATGTTTTCCTGCAGGCGGCCTTCCAGCTCTTCCATCATACGTTCTTGCATCGGTGCGATGTCTGGCAAGCCTAAGAAAGCGCGCGCCTCTTCGGGTGTGCATTCGATATCAAATTTGAATTTCATTGTCTCATGTCCTTGGATTGAGTAAGGTAAGTATTCAATACTGTTATACAGAATTTTGGGAAAGAAGCCAGTGACCGACAACTCAGAAATTCCACCAATCCCACCACCCATTGAAGCGCAAGAGCCTGAGCAATCTCTCGACACGGCGATTGAACGCATCAAGATCAGTGATGAGTATAAAGATCATGCCCTTAAACAAATCAAGTCATTGGTAAAAGGTAATCAATGTGACCCGGAAAGCGTTACTCTAGAGGAATTTGAGGGCGAGATATTACATTTCCAAGCGGAAACAATGCTCAATATCATGACCAAGCTTACCAACCGGCGTGTTCCCGGTCGTGTACAGGGCATGATAAAAGTCGATAACGAAATCGCGGCGAGAGAGGCCATGACGAAGGCCTATTTAACGCTACACAAAGATAAGGACATGGAAAAGCAAATACGCGACACCTTCCTTAATAGGCCTGATCGGGGCTTTGCTGTTGACGGCGTTGTTGTGCCCCTACCATTTTGGAAAAAAGAATTTGCCGTTCAAGAGCCCTGTCAAACCTGTAAAACCACGGGTAATGTCACATGTTTGCCTTGCGGTGGTAAGGGCGTTTCCCCCTGTCCACGATGCCACGGAACCGCGATGACGCACTGTAGCCATTGTAACGGCGCACAGATGGTGACCGGTCAAAACGGGCAGCGTATACAATGCCCCATTTGTCATGGTCGCGGTAAAATAGGATGCAATCTTTGTGCACAATCAGGCCGCGCGCAATGCAAAACTTGTCGAAGCCGCGGCACAACAGTATGCCCGAATTGCCAAGGGAACGCCTGGAGCAGCATGATCCATACAGTTGAAATTCAGGCGCGCACAGCATTCGATTACCCAAGAGATAAGCTGCCGGACAAAGTTGTCGCGATGATTGAAAAATATGGCGATAAAATCAAAGAATATGCAGAGATAAAAGTCGCGCAAGATCACGTTAGTGTCGTTAACCATGATGATGAAGAAAAAGCCAAAGAACAGGAATTAGCAGATAAACGCCAAGATTTGCGCATCCCTATTTTATTCGAAGTTATTCTTCCTTATGGTCACCTTGAATATGTCATCAACGATAAAAGCTATTACACCTTTTTGTTCGGTAACCAGGCATCTCTTGAGCATGTCTCCCCCTTTATTGATGACCTGATAAAAAATGGCGTCCGCAAACTTCATGACGCCGCCGAATTACGCGGTGATGTCCATGAAAATTTAAAGATGGCCGGTGAATATCGCACAGTAAAAGAAGGTATCGTGTTTACGGCCACAGGCTCTGTCAAAAAGGCAAAAGACAAGCTCAAGCAAGCCAACATGCTGGGTTTATCTGACAGCAAAATCGACGAAATCATTACCCTATCTGACCGCGCCCTTAAAAATATCACGAAAAAGCCGCGTATGGTGGGCTTAGGAATATCAGCATTGGTAAATCTTGTGATTTTCGGAATTTATTTCCTAACCCCTCTTCGTGAGGGTTTAATCGGGCATGTTCCAAACACAATCCTGCATGCTTTTGTTGATGGGATTGTTCTTTTGGCGACGATGTATATCGGTGTGATGGCGATTCAAATGACGGCGGAATCTGCCATTAAGAAAACCATGGCGATGTTATTACCCGGCGGCATAAAAACAGCGCCCCCAAAACTGGGGCAAGTGGCCTATTGGAATATCGTATTATCCCTCGCGATTTTCATAGCTGTTGTCGCAATCAGCCCGCAAACAGGAACAGCGCCTTCTTGGTATATGCAATTACTAAGCATATTTTAAAACAGGTGCTTACGCCCTCTTTCTTGCTATTTAACTTGAACAAAAAAGGGTCGTCCTGAGCTAATAAAGCTACAGAACGACCAGCAAGCAAGGGACATAATTTCACTTGAAAGTGCAAGCACTTCTCTACATTAAGTTACTTTGTCAGTGTATTCTGTGCCAAAGCCTGATTTTTCAGGCATGAACGATAAGCCGCGATCGTTTGAGCAGAATGAAGCGCGGGCTTGCGCGTTACTTTGACGTGATGCTCTAGGATAGCATCAACATTGAGTACACTGGCATTGTCTTGAAGCTTAGGCTCGAGAGCGAAGCGAGCACCGAGCATCATTCCTAATGCAGCAATTTTACCAACCGAGCGTTGGGATCTGGCCGTGGATAATGTTGGAGGGGTGTGATGAAGAGTGTTGAGCAAGGGTGTACACACATCACCAACGGCAGAGGAAGAACGTTTTTCAAACTTCAGTGTTTCATGTGAAACACTGTTGAAATCTGAGTAATCATCGTCATAGACATAAGACCAAGCGGTCCCGACGGAGAAAACAAATAGGAATACAAGAAGCGTGAAGGCGCTTTGATACTTTTTGAACAGAGACACTGAACAACGAGAGAAAGTATCGATTTCTGAATTGTATTGACCCATTTCTTTTCACCATGAAAACGTCTAGTTTTAAATTTTGGGTAGATATGCTTTTGCATATATCCCTATCCTTATCTCAACACATATCGAACATTATGACAAATACTATCGTTTTGATTTTATTGCATTTTTTCCTTTATTTTCAATTAAATACACGGAAAATTAGATCTGTATTTGATTTAAATTTTACGGGTCTGGTACACTTTAAGCGTAAAAACTGCAGGAACCTTATATAATGTCCAAACAAAGCCCGCTCGCTCGTACTTTTCTTTTGATGATGCCGATGTTTATTCTTCCTGTGATATGGATATTAAGCGGCACAGGTATGTTTGATAGCGTGGTTGCCAAAGCACAAAACAGACCGCATCCATGGCCGCCGATTGTGGGGCAAGCATACCCCGATTTGACATTAATTGATCAAGAAGGGCAGGAATTTCAGCTTTCCTATCTAAAGGGCAAGGTAATCGTGGTGGAGCCGATTGGCATGAATTGCCCCTGTCTCTTATACACATCTGACGCTGCCGACGAATCCAGAGGTGT
>CAXHFH010000088.1:0-9745 GCA_964015995.1 uncultured Alphaproteobacteria bacterium | reverse complement strand
ACCTCTGGATTCGTCGGCAGCGTCAGATGTGTATAAGAGACAGGGGTTAAGGTGCCCCCATTCGATTTGATCAGTCAAAATAGTCTCTGCGTTGGTTGGATGGGCTGTAAGTCCAGTGCCAAGCAATAATGCACTTGCAAGTGTAAGTGTTAGAGTTTTTTTCATGTCTCTACCTTTTTAATTTAAAAGATTTTCTATTATTTTAACGACTTCTGCACATTTTTTGTTATCCAGCGCATCGGGGTGCGGCTGCGTAAATTTGCCTTTATCATTATCAAAATACTGCCCGGTTTTATCGGCAAACTCAGCATCTAAAGAAAGCCGGGTTAAAATTTGTGCTCCAATGCTTAAATCATTTCCTTCAACACCGAATCCTTCTTTCACCATTTTGGTCGCAAGCAGCGATCCCGGGTTGACCGGAATAATGACAGGCGCATCATCATTTAATTTGTGTGCCAAATGACGTGACCACATGGTGATCGCTAATTTACTTTGCGCATAGGCGTCCATATCATTTAACGCGCCTTTTTTTCCTGAAAGGGCGTCAAGATCAACAGAATTTTGTGCTGCGGATGATAAGTTTATAACGCGTGCTGATTTACCTAACACGGGTAACAAAATCTTTGTTAACAAATAAGGCGCGATCGTATTTACCACAAAACGAATATCTTGTCCGTTGTCAGTGAGCGAGTTGGGCGTTTTGTAAACTCCGGCATTATTAATCAGAACATCAAGCTGGACATTTTTTTTAATGATGCTGTTTGCTAAAGATTTTACATCATCCATATTTGATAAATCAGCAATATAGCTCTCTACATTTTCATCTTCTGTTAATGCTAAAACAGAATTTTTTGCCTTATCCAGTTTTTGCGAACTACGCCCATGCAAGACAACACGATGGCCTTGTTTTGCGAACATTTTAGCTGTCTCTAACCCGATACCATCCGTTGAGCCTGTGATAAAAATGGTTTTTTTCATATCGTTTCTTTCATGGTGCATGAACGCATTTGCCAAATTACTAAAAGATGATATATGTGACGCATTAAATATGGCAAGTACGCACATATTTGTACAATAGGCACAAATTAGTAACCATTAGGGGATATCAATGGATACAGAAGAAAATAAAAATTGTGATGGTCCATATGGGTGCTCTGTTGGGGCAACACTTTCTGTCATTGGCGGTAGATGGAAACCTATTATTATTTTTAAATTACTACAAAATGACTTGCTACGTTTTGGTGAGCTAAGAAAAGAAATTGATGGCGTTACGCAGCGTATGCTCACACAACAGCTTCGCGAATTAGAGAAGGATAAAATCGTTAATCGTAAAGTTTATGCAGAAGTGCCGCCACGTGTTGAATATTCGCTTACCGATTATGGGCGTACACTAGAGCCAATTATGGTCGCTATGCGTGATTGGGGCGCTGACCATATCAATATGGAAGTCGCTGATTGAATATTATTTTAATGAAAAATCGTCCATTAATAGTCATTAACTGACAAAAACTGACAAAACTAGAAATATGTCATAATCCGAAGTATGAAGGAGGTTGCAAGGCTAACTATTTTTGTAATAATGCCTTAACCATGATATTATGTTGTTCATAAAAAAGATAAAAACTGTGAGGTTGTTTTAATGACCAGAGGGTATAAAACGGAAGCGCGAACGCAAGCCGCGGCAGATGCGCTTGAAAATGGTGAGTATGTAAACTTACAAAATGTACCAGATATGGATCTCTTGCATGAGGAATTGGAGCGTAGAGGCATAGAGCCACAATACTATGTTGAAAATTATGATGGTGTTGAAGGCGGCAGAATACAGCTGAGTGAGTTTCATATAGAATCTGATGTTACACCTGGTGGACAGCCAGATCTCACTCAACATGAAACTTCGGACACCTCCTTAGATATTTGCGAAAGTAGTGAAATCCGTTGGCCAAGTGATTACGACAACGCCATGACAGAAGTAGATTCGATGAATGACCTTTTGGTTGAGGCAACGACTATCCCAGATTGGAGCCAGGCGAGCGCAGAGCTTTTAGAAGTGCGTGAACGTATGGCGCAAGAAAAGGGTGTCTCTGTGGAAGAGATAAGCCCAATGGATGTGACAGGGAAAATCTTGCATGAGCAACACATAGCAGAAGAGCGTGCCAAGGTACTATCAGGTGATACAACATCGTTAACTGAGCCCAATAAAGAGGTTTATGACCAACTCACTGATGAGCAAAAAGAACATTATGTTGAAGCCCTAGTCGAAAATAATGCTGAAATTTTAGCCCAAGGTCAAAGTGATCCAGATCTCTTGCAAGAACGAATACAGAGAGCACAAGAAGAGCTTCAAGCTAGATTTCCGGAAGTATCTTCTGAAGAAATTGAGAAAGAGATGCTGGCTGACCCCGAAGTAGCAGAATTGGTTCAAGAGATGTCAAGGGCGGCATTAGATAGTCTCTTATATGATCGCTCAGAGGTACTTAAAGAAAGTTTGGAAGAACTTGACCCTAAAGCTCTTGATAAATATAGCCCTCCCTCTGAGGATAATGAGAAGGTTTTCGACGAACAATCTGACGTTTGCCAAGTAGCATTAACAGGCGTTAATGGCGGGCCAGTACAATATGCAATAAACAAAGATTTGGACCAACGTCTGGAAAGCACATCAGCCATAAAACTTGCTTTTAATGGCGAACAATCAGCTATAATGACAGGTATTTTTAACAACAATAATAACACTGATGGTTATTTGGTAGATGCAAGGGAGAATCAAATTCAAGATACTCCTGATACATTGAATCTGGATGGAATGGGTGTTAATAGCGCTTACACCACTACGATGTAGTGAATTACAAAGGATATGGCAGTCACAACGTTTGTTACGCTTGCATCTAAGGCTGCTGAAATTTTTATTATCCAACAACTAATGAAAAAAGCCAATTGATGGGATTCCTGTTTTCGAACTTGGAATCAGAAGGCTCAAAGCTACGGTATGCCTTGAAGGCACCGTTTTATCTGTTCGTTAATTGGGATGGTTGTAAAGAATGGCTCCCCAGGAAGGATTCGAACCTCCGACCAAGTGATTAACAGTCACCTGCTCTACCACTGAGCTACTGGGGAACATGCGTGGTGGATGCTGTTATGCCTATTCAGCCGTTTTTTGTCAAGCACTGTTAGAGGGGAATGGTAAGATAAATTTTATTTTTTAAAAATAATGCTCTATAATCTATAGTAATTAAGAATAAGAGATAATAAGGGTGCATAATAAATGTCGACACCAGACATATCAGAAATTGAGAATCAAGAGCAGCCGAACGATACTACCACTAGCGGTCTTATGCCTAATATTGCGCCTGAATCATCCAGTGTTGCGTTTCACATGATGCAATGCGTTGAAGGTGGTTGGGAACGTGAGGCCGCAGATGGTCGCATGTTGGATGTTGACAGCAATTTTGCTTATGTCGTTGATTTGCAGTTTGAGAATAAGGCCGGCTTGGATGCTTTTTTTGCACGCGAGGATTTTGATGAAGTCCATGAAACCATGATTAGAACCATGCGTGAAATGACACAAGAAACATTTGATATCGAGCTTGAACGTGATTTTAACCCGCTTTCTTATGACACAGGTGTTTTGCCTGATGATACAACCAAGCAATTCGCTGATACGACGTTGTATGACTTGAATGATGCTGTTTTGCCGGGTTTTGTAAATATCATGAACTCCGCATATCCTGATTTAGGGCTTGTCGGTGCAACTGTTGATCCAAATTCAGTCAGTCAATCACCGGGATGTTTTGAAGGCGTGCCAAATAATCTGGCCGAACTGCCGGACGCAAATATGCCATCAGGTGGAACCCAGTATGATGGTGTTTCAACATTTAAGATGTAATGGAGGCACGGACCGGAGTCGAACCGGTGTACACGGATTTGCAATCCGCTGCATAACCACTCTGCCACCGCGCCATTTTTTGCGATCACACCCTTAATAGAATGTGGACAGGAAGATATGATTAGAGGATATCCCCATCACAAGTCAATAACCAAGTGAAAACAAGCTTACGAATTCAACAAAAACCTCTGGTCATGAATGATAAATAACGCTATGTAATATGTGTTTGAAATCAGACAATATTCAATCGAAATACATAGATAAAGCCAATGACAGATTACGCACAAGCCCGCACAAATATGATTGATGGACAAATCCACACAGCTGGTGTGGTCGATACGGGTATATTGCAATCATTCGAAACAGTCCCGCGTGAGCTGTTTATTCCTGAAAAATTACAAGGTGTTGCCTACACCGATGAAAATATAGACATCGGGCAGGGGCGTTTCGTTATGGAGCCCATTATCCACGCCAAATTGTTGCAGGCCGTTTTGCCTGTGGCAGGTGACATCGTTTTAGATATAGGGATTGGCTCCGGTTATTCCTCGGCTATCTTATCCCCACTTGTGACGACTGTTATTGCGCTAGAGCATAATAAGAGACAAATGGATAAGGCCACGCGTTTGTGGGAAAAACTTGATCTTTGCAATATCGCCTTGATTGAGTCTGATCTGAAAAATGGCGAAGCCAAGCACGCCCCTTATAGTTTGATTATTATAAATGGTGCAGTTTCCGAAGTGCCCCAAATTATTCTTGATCAGTTAGAGAATGGCGGCAGATTGGCCACTGTCATTAAAGAAGATAATCGTAATATGGGACGCGCAACATTGTTCGTTAAGAACAGCAACGGCGATGTTTCATCAAGGCCGCTTTTTGATGCGGGCGTCCCGTATCTTGCAGGCTTTGAGCCAGAGTCTGTTTTCCAGTTTTAAAAACACGTTTCCCTTCACGTTTTTGTTCCGTTCGGTGTATAAATACGGAATAAAATGTGGATAGCCATATAAATGAATTGCATCAATGCTTTGACAAGTGGCTTTCAATAGCCCACACTGTTGATTAGTGATTCCTTACTAATTCCTAGTGAACATATCCAAAAATGTCAGAAGATACGCAAACACAAGATGAGCCATCGATCGAGGAGATTCTCGATTCAATTCGTCAAATCATATCAGAGGATGAGGCGGAAGAGCCTGTGCCTGAGGATGAGCCTGCCGAAGATCCCGTTGAGGACGTCGTTGAAGAATTAGAGCCCGAGCCAGAACCTATCGAAGAGCCCCCTGAGCCAGAACCAATAGAGGCCAGTGAACCGGAGGAGGAGCCTTCTCCTGCGGATGAAGATATTCTTGAATTAACCGAACTGGTTAATACTGAAGAAAATCAACTTGATGTTGACATGGTCGAAGGTGACGAGCCTGAGGAACCTGAAGAAGAACCTGTAGCAGAAGAACCCACACCTGAGCCGGAGCCTGAAATTATACCAGAGCCTGAGCCGGAAGAAATTGTTGCGCAGTTAGATCCTGTAGAAGACGATTCATTATTAACCGACAAAGCAGAAACAGCAGCAGTCGCGGCTATATCTGAACTTGTCCGTAAGACAGCCGTTGAACATGAAGGTGTGACAATCGAAGAGATCGTACGCGCCGAATTAAAACCGCTTTTGCGTGATTGGCTTGATAAACATCTTCCAACGGTCATTGAGCGTCTTGTTCAAGAAGAGCTCGAGCGTGTGTCTAAGCGTGTCTTGGAAGACTAAAAACTCCTTTCTTTTCATTCCTGACCCCTTGCGTTCTGCGGTAAAAACCGTATGATTTCCTGCGCTTACATAAGGTGTTAGAAGGAAAAGGAATTCGGGATGCTGGATAAAACATTTGATCCAAAGGCAATAGAAGAAAAACATTATCAGGAATGGGAAAAGTCTGGCGTATTTGCGTGTGACCCATCGAGTGATAAAGAGCCTTACACCATTATGATGCCACCGCCCAATGTAACAGGCTCACTTCATATTGGTCATGCGCTTAACCATACGCTGCAAGATATCCTGATCCGTTATAATCGTATGAAGGGTAAAGATGCTCTATGGCAGCCGGGAACAGATCACGCCAGTATTGCGGTTCACATGGTTCTGGAGAAAAAGCTCCATGAAGAAGGGACTGACAGATTTCAGGTCGGTCGTGAGAAGTTCTTGGAAAAAGCTTGGGAATGGAAAGAATATTCAGGCAACACAATCACATCACAGCTTCGCCGTTTGGGCACAACACCTGATTGGGAGCGCGAAGCCTTTACAATGGATGAGGGGCTGTCTAAGGCCGTACTCGCCGCATTTGTAAAACTTTATAATGCCAATATGATTTATCGCGCCGAACGTCTTGTGAACTGGGACCCGGAACGTCAGACCGTTATCTCTGATCTGGAAGTGATCCAGAAAGAGCAAAAAGGTAAGATGTGGCACATCAAATATCCGGTTGAGGGTGAGACGGAGCAGTTTATTACTGTTGCCACAACACGCCCAGAGACCATGCTTGGCGATACGGCCGTGGCTGTACACCCTGATGATGAGCGATACAAACACATGATTGGCAAATCGGTAATTTTGCCGATTACAGAGCGTTTAATTCCGATTATCGCTGATGAATATTCTGATCCTGAAAAAGGAAGCGGTGCGGTGAAGATTACGCCTGCGCATGATTTCAATGATTTCGAAGTCGGCCAACGTCATGACCTACAGATGATTAGTATCATGGATGAAAAGGCCTGCATCGTATCCGAGGAATTTATCCCTGAACAATATCATGGTCTTGATCGTAATAAGGCGCGGAACAAAATTCTGGAAGAATTAGAGTCTCATGATTTGATTGAGGATGTCGAAACCATTAAAAATACGATCCCCGTTGGTGAACGCTCCGGCGTTGTGATTGAGCCATTCATGACCAAACAGTGGTTTGTGGATACGCCAACACTCGCGAAACCTGCGGCGCAAGCTGTGCGTGATGGTAAAACACGATTCATTCCGCAGCAATACGAAAACATGTATTTCGCATGGGTTGATAACCAACTGCCATGGTGTATATCGCGCCAGCTTTGGTGGGGGCATCAAATTCCGGCATGGTATGACCGAGACGGTAAAGTTTATGTTGCCGAAACGGAAGAAGAGGCACAAAAGCAAGCAGGTAAGAACGTTGAGCTAACGCGTGATGATGATGTTTTGGATACGTGGTTCTCTTCCGCGTTATGGCCGTTTTCAACGATTGGCTGGCCGGAGAAAACACCGGAGCTTGATCGTTATTTCCCTGGTGACACGTTGGTCACGGGTTTTGATATTATCACCTTCTGGGTGTCACGTATGATGATGTTCTCGATGTTCTTGATGGATGATGTGCCTTTCAAGGATGTGTATGTGCACGCTCTTGTCCGTGATGAGAAGGGGCATAAAATGTCCAAATCAAAGGGCAACGTGATGGACCCGATTGACTTGATTGAAAAGTACGGAACAGACGCAGTGCGCTTTACGCTCTGTGCTATGGCGGCGCAGGGGCGTGATATTCGCCTCGCGGAAGATCGTTTGCAGGGATACCGCAATTTCGCAACCAAACTTTGGAACGCCTCACGATATTGTGAAATGAACGATGCCTTATCCCATGAGGGATTTGACCCCACAAGCGCAAAGTTTGCGCCGAACCAGTGGATTATCCATGAGGTCAAGGCCGCAACAGAGGAAATTGATAAGGCCATTGAGGGGTATCGTTTTAACGAGGCCGCCAATGCCGTTTATCAATTTGTATGGGGTACGTTCTGTGACTGGTATTTGGAAATATCGAAGCCGTTATTGGCGCAAGATGGTGAAGCCGCAGACGAGGTGCGTAAAACAACAAGTTGGGCGCTTAGTCAAATTCTTATCCTGCTTAACCCTTTCATGCCTTACATTACAGAGGAGCTCTATGCGGGTTTCTACAAGGATGGAGCAGATGATCGTCTAATCACGGGGCAATGGCCTGAATACGGCGCAGAGTACAGCAATGACGCCGCTAAAAGCGAAATGGAATGGGTGCAAACCATTGTTGGTGAAATCCGCTCTGTGCGCGCCGATATGAACGTGCCCGCAGGCGCAAAGATTGCTTTGCTTGTGAAAGGTGCGAGTGATCAAACACAAGCCCGCATTAATGCGCACAAGAAAGTTATTTGTAAGATGGCACGTTTGTCAGACATTTCGTTGACGGATGACATTCCATCAGGCGCTGTGCAAACGATTGTGGAAGAGGCAACACTTATTTTGCCGATTGCCGATATCATTGATTTGGACGAAGAGCGTAAGCGTTTGGCGAAAGTCATTGGTAAGCTTGATCAGGATATTCAGAAAATTGATGCGAAGCTTGGCAATGAAAAGTTTGTTCAAAATGCCCCGCAAGAGGTGATCGATGAACAAAAATCCCGTAAGGCAGATGCGTTGGCGAAACGTTCAAAGCTAGAGCAAGCGGTGAAGCAGCTTCAGAGCACATAACATTTATTTGTAATTCATATAAGAAAATCGTAATATTTACATATGATTAGCACAGATTTTAGAAACGAACTAAACGAACTTGTAGACGGCCTTTCTGTTAAGGCCGCATATTCCGAGCATCCTGCGTACGGCCTCGTGCCCGATGCGGTTGATCTGGATAATCGTGAGTGGGGATCTGTGCCCGATGTTTATGACGGCATAAAACATACTGTTCTTGGTATGTCCATTATGCGCGGATTAAAAGATCAAGACGGCGTGAGTAAAGAAGACCAAATCCATAAGGCAATTACTGATAATACTGATTATGATTCATTTTCACTGTTATCACAGGAAAAAGGTACGATCGTTTTGCTCGGAAAGTCGGAGAATAGTGTTGGTGTTCTGCGCATTGCTCCACATAGCGATTCTAAATTTGTCTCTCTCATGAGTACGCGCCGTGATGACAGTGTGCGCACAGGATTTCAAGGCATGTTACAAGGTCGGCAAGATCCAATTACGGTGGGTGATAATGCTCTTCAGGTTGAAGTCACGCCACTGGGGCAGGTTGTTAGCCTGACAGGCGATGAAAAAAATACATACGGTAGATATTTAGAAGCTTTGACTGAGGGCACGTGCTACACCCCCGAAGACTTAAAAGAAGTTATGCTGTTACCGGATTCTACGATGGTGATGTTTGATGCAGGGGAATGTAAATACACGTCTGATTATTGGGATATGACCATTCCGGAGCAAATGGCAAAAGAAGCAGAATCAAAGAACGTGATTGAAATGCGTTTGAAATCTTGGGGGCTTCCAGATCAACTGATCCCGATTAATCCCGATGGCGGATTAAAGCAAGATCAATTCTTCCCACCGTTTCAAGAAGATATTCGCACCACACAAAGTAATGATCTTGATCTGGATGGTTTAGACGTGAATTAAGAAAAGTCTCATACGAACAAAATAAAACGCCCTCACATCATACGCGGGGCGTTTTTTATTTGGGTTTGTTGGGCAACAACTATTTCTTGTCGTCGCTACCACCAATACCAAAGTTACCGTAACGGCTCTGGAATTTATCAAGCTGACCTTTTTCAACAACTTTACCAGTACCACCTTGCCATGCAGGGTGAGATAGTGGATCAACGTCCAAACGAATTACATCACCTTCTTTACCGTAGGTGCTGCGTGTTTTATATTCTTTTCCGTCTGTCATCACGACTGTAATTTCATGATAATCAGGGTGTATATCAGCTTTCATCACTTTTATCTTTCATATTCATACTTGAACGAAGCGTTCTTTTAGCGTTACTTAAGCGCAAATGCAAGTATTTTTTACAAAACAATAACTGTCTCTTATACACATCTCCGAGCCCACGAGACGTCTGAGT
>CAXHFH010000087.1:0-9964 GCA_964015995.1 uncultured Alphaproteobacteria bacterium | reverse complement strand
CAATCGTTCCAATGTTACAATGCGGCTTTGTCCGCTCAAACTTTTCCTTCGACATATCTAATATGCTCCTTACATTTCAATCTTTACCGCACAGGGCTTAACAACTACTGCTTTGGTGTAGAAAACCCACACCCTAATGTCAATGGGTATTTAGCGATATACGGGGATTAATTTAATGATTTTATGCTGGAGCGAGTGACCGGGATCGAACCGGCATATTCAGCTTGGAAGGCTGACGTTCTACCATTGAACTACACTCGCATGCCCAAACATGCTTATGACCTATCGACTTTTAAGATAAAAATCAACAGCTTTCATTATACAAGCAATCAAAAATTCACTTTCTAATAACGAAACGAGACGTCCTTATTTCTTGCTCGGTATGTTGTATCAGCGCCTTTATGAATTCCGCCCCTAACTGAAGAATCATGCATGCATAGGTCACCCATATCATTAACAATATAATGGAGCCCGCGGCGCCAAACACTGATTGCGGCGCGATAATTTCCAAAATGCGTGTAAAGAACAGCCCACCCAAAAGAAATAAAAGTGACGACATAGCACCACCGACAAAAGCGTAACTTAGCTTGATTTTAACATCAGGTAACATTTTGAAAATCAAAGTAAAAAGAAAAGATATCGTTAAAAATGAAATACTTAGCTCCAGAGGCTTCAGAAATGCAAGTTCGGGAAAACGAATAATCACCCAACTGCCGAGCACCTTCATCGCGGCAGAAAGGTACATTGAAACCAGCACACAAAAACTGAACAAAATCGCAACGACGAGTGAAATCCCGCGATGCGCCAAAAATCGAAGGATTGTCTTTTCCGGCTTGGGCTTTACGCCCCATACGGCGTTAAATGAATTCTTGAGTTGCGCAAAGAAACCTGTCGCACCAAACAATAAAATACCACCACCGATAATCAGAGTCTTAGGTCCCGTGTCACTCAAGCGCGCCTTATCAATAATTTTTTGAATTGTCTCCGCTTCAGCCTGCCCCATCATGTTGCCGATATATTCCTGTATTTGGCTGCGCACCATTTCCTCGTCTAAAAAGAAGGTCGTGATAGAAACAATAATAATCATCATGCCCGGCAAGGAAAACACCGCATAATATGCCGCCGCGGCACTGTAGGTTAGCGGCGTATTGGATACCCATGACTTTAGGGTGCTCTTAAAAATATCAATCATTTATTGTCCGCGATGTAATAAAGTAAAAATCCCATGCAAAGGTTAGAGCAGCCTGTACAGAAAACCAAGTCACAATCAAATTTAATCGTAATGCATAACCTGCCCAGAACGAAAATCACGTGGCCTATTTAGCATTTAAAAACCTCATTCATTATGATATCTTCATGTGCACTGAGGAGATTAAAACTATGTCAGGCGTGCGTGGAAATTTAGAGGCTGCTGAAGCCTCTGTTTTTATTAGCTTAAACGAGTTAAAAAAAAGAAACATTCATATAGGCGGACGTCGCACAAGTGTAACACTTGAGCCTCAAGTTTGGAGCATCCTTCAAGATGTTGCCGAAATACAAAAATGCAGCGTTCATGAATTATGCACCTTTATTTATGAGCGGAAAAACCCAGATTCATCACTTGCGTCTGCAATTAGGGTCTTTTTACTATCTTATTTGCACATCATCGTTAAGAAAGAACAATAATGGCTAAAATTCTTGTGGCAGATGATAACGAAGATTTTCTTGAACTGATGTGTGACGTTTTAGAAAGTGATGGCCATGATGTTGTCACAGCGAAAAACGGCCGCGAAGCAATAAAATTATTAGATCAGGGCGTTTCTTATGACTTAGTCATTACTGACCTTCTTATGCCCGATATTGATGGTATCGGCGTTATACAATTCGTCAACAAGATGAACAAAAAGCCCCCCATCATTGCGCTTTCGGGAGGTGGTGTAACAATCAACTCCAACGATATCCTTAAGGTTGTAGAAGACTCGGTACAGGTGGTTTTACAAAAACCCATCGCCATCACAACACTTATTGAAAAAATAAATATGTATATATAATTATCAGACGAACATGATAGTCTTGCGCGGATAATTGATTGTGACAGTTAGATAAGCTCTAATTGTTATCGCGTAAGAACTTAGTTAAGGACTGTGATTATGAACAGCACCCCCGCCTCTATTATAAACACCACAATAGACCCAAACTCTGCGCAAGTTGGCTGCGGCTGTTCATATTGTCAAAACGGTCATGACCATGATGGCTTATCTTCTGACACAAGCACACCTTTAAAAGATCTCGCCGTGCTCACAGGTGGTGGCGGAACGGTGACCCCTGCCAATATCGGCGTTAATAACGCAGCCGAACTTATTCATGGCAATGAATGGGGTCCGGGCGGCGGAACTGCTGCAAATGTGAGCTATAGCTTTATTACAGAAGTACCGTCTTATTATGCAGTTGATGCACGTGAGCAAAATAATTTCGAATCTTTCACCGCAACAATGCAAATTGCTACACGCGCAGTCCTAGACAGCATTTCCGAATTTGCCAATATCACCTTCACTGAGGTTGCAGGCGTTGGTGATATTACATTCGGGCAAGCAAACTTAACCGTCTCCGCCCAAGACGACCCCACAGCATGGGCGTATTATCCTGATCAAGGAGACTTCAGCGGTGATGTCTGGTTTAACGTCAATGATAATTTGACCAATTCTATGGATGCAGGGGAACTCGGATACTTCGTGGCTCTGCATGAGCTTGGCCACTCTCTTGGTCTAATCCACTCTTTTGATGCCGGCCTGACGGGCAACGAAGATACTGAACAATTTACCGTTATGGCGTATAACACTTCGCCATGGGGCAACATCTTTGCCGAAAGTTATATGCTCTATGACATGTCTGCCATTCAGGCAATTTATGGCGCGAATACAGCATTTAACAGCGACGATACAACGTACACGCTTGATCCCAATGCTGCGCTCAGCATTTGGGATGGCGGTGGAACCGATACGTTTGATGCCTCCGCGGTGTCAACGGGCGTGACCATTCATCTTGAGGAAGGCGGATATAGCTCGGTCGGGTTATCCGAAAACATCGCCATTGCCTACGGCGCGGTGATTGAAAATGCCATCGGCGGCAGTGGCAATGATGCCCTTCATGGAAATGATGCTGATAATGTTCTCACCGGCGGTGGCGGGGATGACCAGATAACTGGCGGCGGTGGACAAGACGAAGCCATATATAGCGGCGTCTTTAGTAATTACAATTTAACCGGCAACCTTGGCTTTTTTACCATTGAAGATACAACTGGCGTTGATGGCACAGATATCTTAGTTGATGTCGAACGCTTTACATTCAGCGATGGTTACTATGAAAGCGGTGTTTTTACGGAGTCCGACACTCCCCCTGATCCCTCTTCTGTCATTGATTTTAGTACTTCGGCATTCATTTCCTATAACGGAAGCCAGGATGCTGGCGGTTCTGTTACTGTTATTGAAAGCGGTGCCGGTGTTCAGCTCTCGGGCAACACATGGAAACGCACCGCATTTGATTATGACGTGACCGAAAACACGGTCATTACATTTGAATATAGATCAACCATTCAAGGCGAAGTACATGGCATATCTCTAGAAAACGACAATAGTCAATTCACAGGCATCGGTTATCAACTCTACGGCACTGAAACACCTTATACCTTCACACGTGATTTTCAATATACCGATATCGGGAACTGGCAGAGCTTCACGATTGATGTCGGTAGCTACCAAACAGGTAACGTCGACTGGTTAGCGTTTGTGAATGACCACGATGGCGGCGCAAAAAACGGTACAAGCTCTTACCGAAATATTTCTGTTACAGAAGATCCTTCTGACCCATCTGACCCTCCTGACCCTGTCGATCCTTCTGTTATTGACTTTAACACGTCCACTTTCATCTCATATAACGGCGGGCAAGACGCAGGCGGTTCTGCTACTGTTATTGAAAGCGGTGCTGGTGTTCAGCTATCAGGCAACACATGGAAACGCACCGCATTTGATTATGACGTGACCGAAAACACGGTCATTACATTTGAATATAGATCAACCATTCAAGGCGAAGTACATGGCATATCTCTAGAAAACGACAATAGTCAATTCACAGGCATCGGTTATCAACTCTACGGCACTGAAACACCTTATACCTTCACACGTGATTTTCAATATACCGATATCGGGAACTGGCAGAGCTTCACGATTGATGTCGGTAGCTACCAAACAGGTAACGTCGACTGGTTAGCGTTTGTGAATGACCATGATGGTGGTGCGAAAAACGGTACAAGCTCTTACCGAAATATTTCCGTATACGAAGATACAACACCATCAACCGACGATATTGTACCCGATATAACACCATTAACATTTGATATCGCCGATTTTTCTTCCTTTTCCAATCAAGATACAAATCCAATGAGCACTCTGGTTAATGGAACGCGTGTGGAACTGAATGGCAATAACTGGAAGTCCGTTGATTTTGAATATGAAATAACAGAGCACTCCGTCTTGGCGTTTGATTTCCAATCAAGTAAAAGAGGCGAAATTCAAGGTATTGGCTTTGACCACGATAATGACCATGAAACGGATCCTCTGATTCAGCTCTACGGATCACAAGATTGGGGGCAAGACGGCCCTAATTATACTGGCGCAGGTGCCGTACAGAGTTTTGAAATTAATCTTTCGGATTACTACAGTATCAACTCGTTTTTTACACACTTAACATTCGTCAGTGACGACGATAGAAACTCTGCAAGCAATAGTGTGTTTGATAACATCCGCATATACGAACTTGGCACACAATCTAATGACATCATAACAGGAACTGCACAATCACAGGCATTGGTTGGTTTAAATGGCGATGATGTGATTATGTCAGGCGGTGGCAATGACTTCCTTTATGGAGGATCCGGTGTAGACGAATTATACGGAGAATCTGGCGCAGATACCTTTATCTTCGAAGCAATTTCAGCCTTTACAGGCATTGATAATGTACATGATTTTTCTATAACGGATGGTGATATGCTTGACGTATCCGACCTTCTTGAAGGGTTCTATACCACCCCTGTGACACAAGCGATTACAGATTTCGTACAAATCACCGATAACGGCAGTGACAGTTTTATGGCCGTAGACTCCAATGGCGGTGCAGATAACTTCGTGATGGTGGCAACAATACATGGGCAGACGGGTCTTACCGATGAGGAAGCACTAGAAACATCCGGCAACCTGATTACAGTTTAGACCTAATATCTATTTTCAAATATAACAATGATGATTAGTTTACGCACGTACCATAAAAACCTTTAGTTACGTTACAATCTTCGTATAGCAAACCGCGCTCAATCATAATATTAGACACGTCACTTCCATCTGATAAGAAAACTTTAGCAAAAGGCTCTTTATCATTGCTGCCACTTATTTTTAAAATAGACACATTCTGTTCAGATATCTTATGCGTTAAAAACATCGATGCCTCACGATACTTAGGGGCGCCCCTCGTAAGTGAACTAACGCCCCATAAAAAAAACTTTTCACCAGAGCGAAGAACTAATTCATTACTGCCATGTGTATACTCAACAAACCCATACGTTCTAGATAAATCATAAGGTTCATTTTTCACAATAAGTATGTAAGAGCTAATAAGCCCTATTGAGAAAAACAACACGACGAAAAGTATTAAAAGTTTAGTATTTTTTTTCATATGACAAATTTTTAAAATTCAGGAAAACCCAGAACATAGTGATTATAGACATTACAAAAAAAACTCAAGTAAAACAATGAGATCCGAATACTATTATCAAATTAATCAAAACACATTAAAATTATATGAACTTACCTCTAGGCACTAGAAACATCCGACAACCTGATTACGTTTTAAATAGATCGCACCTAAATAGAATTGCGACCAACCGCCAGTTCTGGTATTTATTGCTCACCGCAATTAAAATTTAAGGAGTCACCATGACAACATCTCTTATGCAGTATCTCGATAAAGCTATCAGCACTTTGGATGAATTGGGGCTCGTGCCTGAACAACAAGAAGAAGCGCCCGTGCTTGCGTTGATTGGACAGATTTCTGAACTGGATCAGGATAAAGTAACCTTAATCGCAAGAACGCTCTCTCAGGCATCATTATTCAACGAGGTCGTACGCGAGCAAGTCAAAGAAATGCAATATGGTGAGAGATACAACGCCATCGCAGACATGTTTGATTCCATCAGGGATGACGCAAAATCCATGGTTGAGCAAGTTGAAGATGGAAAGATCGATACATTTGAACGCGTCGCAAACCTCTGGATGAAAACGACACGCGGTGACATTCCCAAACGCTTTGATGATATTAAACAAACGTATCTTTCCGTGTCAGAGGATACCAAAGACCAAATTCAGCGTGAAATGGTCATTCTGGAGGCTTATAAAGACTTCCGCGGCGCTATGAAACAATCAGAGATATTAGCATTAGAAGTCTTGGATATTGCCGAGAAACGTCTTGAAACCGCAAAACAGGAATTAGACGCAGCGTCTAAAACTGTGGCCGAATATAAGGATGATGATGCCGCCCAACGTGCGAAATTAGAATTGGCACGCGACGAAAAGTTACGCGCGCTCCAAGCTGAAGATGCACGCTATCAAATCGCCAAAGATTTATCTGACAATCTGACAGTTGGCTATAACACATCGGAAGTTGTGATGGCGCGCCTCAATCAAACAACCAGTGCGAAACAACGCGTATATGCACAATCTGTTTCATTCTTCTCAACCAACGAAACTGTTTTGACCGCCCTATCTGCCTCATTCACGGGGCTTCATGGATTGCATGAAAGCACTCAGACATTGAACGCCATGAAAGAAGGCGTTGAGAAGTCTTTGGAAACTCTGGCGGAAATTGGAAACGTTGTACAAGAAGAAGCTTTACGCGCAGGTTATGGCCCAACGGTGCGTGCGGAATCTGTACAGAAGCTCGTCGATGCCGTGATCGAATATCAAGAACGCTCACAAGACATTGTTGCAGAAATGCGCAAGCTTTCGACTGAAAATGCGAAAGAGATTCAAGAAGCTGTCGAAGACGGTAAGCGTCGTATGGCAAAATTAACGACCCGCAGCGAAAATATTCTTGCGCTCGCGGCGTAACATAATAAAGCGATAATGAGCACGCAAAATCCACAAAAACCCATGGACGAGGTGATGTTGGCAATGGATATTGTCGACACACTCCGCCGTAATAAGCGCGTTGTAGAGCGTGAGCTTGCCTCTGATACACAAGAACAAACGCTGCTTGAACGTTTCAAGACAATTTAAGGCGCGCAAGGTATAGAGGTATCTGATGAAATTCTGAAAGAAGGTATTCAAGCACTTCGCGAAGATCGCTTTATTTATAAACCCTCGCCCCCTTCCTTCTCACGGTTAATGGCAACAATTTATGTCCGCCGTGCAAAATGGGGCAAGCCACTTCTAGGGCTGGCTTTGCTATTCACCCTTATCTTTTGTGCTTACACATTTTCATTTTCCAAGCCCGAACAATTAGCGGAACACGCGCAGCCGATACATATCATCAACCAAAATGAAACTCCGTTGGAGCATCAATAATGGGACGACGGAGCGGGAAACATATTCTTTCAGACATTGATCGACAAGCGCATGAAATACGCTCAACAATACGCGACCTGAACAAAACCATTACAAAAACACAAAAACGCGTTGATGAATTACGCCATGATGAGGCAGAAACATATCTTCAGCTTGCGGAAATGCGTATAGATTTACTCGACGATCCGGATGTGGCCGCACAAATAACCCTTGCAGAAAAAGAAGCGAGCGACACCCTTAAAAACAGGCAGAAAGCCAGGACAACTTTTGATAAAGATTTAAAAGACAATCAGGAACAACAAGACGCCATTGAGCAAAAGCGCACTACGCTTGTTTCGGGCATTGAACAACTCTATGTGAAGGTTAAGGATGCCGAGCAAGCCGTTGGAGCCAAGTTTCCTGATGATCCGGCATATAATGATATACTTGGGAATATCGAAGAAACCCGTAATCAAGTTAACCGCGTCGAAAACAAGATTGCTCTGGCACGTCAGGATTATCAAGAAAAATCAAAACCCTATCACGAAGACGAGCTTTTTCTATATTTGAAAACGCGCCACTACGGGACAAGCCGTTATAAAGCATCGCCGCTTTTTAATACATTAGATGACTGGGTGGCAAAGCTAACAAATTATGAGCAAGCACGCCGAGACTATACAATGCTGCACTCTATTCCGGGAAAGTTGCTGCAACATAAATTCTTGTTGGAGCAAAAAATAGAGGCGCAAGAAGGCAAGCTCAAAGAATATAAAAAAGAGCAATTCAAGAAACATGGCGTTCTCGCCTTACAACAAACGTATTTAGAAAAACAGAATACACTTGATGAAATTGACGCAAAGCTTGAAACGCTTGAGCATGAGCACCTAGATATATTGCGAAAAAAGTCTGACTTAGAGCATGATACAGATGAATTTTATAATGTTGCGATTTCTAAATTACGTAATATCTATAAGAATAAAGGCCTTCATAATTTAAGACGATATGTCGCCATGACGGATACACGCGGCGACGATGAACTTGTTAACCGCCTTTACGATATAGAGCGTGAAACGGATAAAAAACAGTCCATGCTCTCGACATACACAAGAAGCATGAACAAAGAAACGCAGCGACTATCTGAGCTACAAAAGGTAAGAAGTACCTACAAAAAGAGAAGATATGATGTGCGGCGTACCACATTCGAAGACAGCAATACGTTTGGCATAATGCTCAGTAACCTTTTGGTTGGCGTCTTATCTAGCCGTCATTTTTGGCGTGGCGTTGGTCACATCATCGGTGAAGTCCTTGATGAAATCGAATTTGATTAATAACGCTTTTCAAGACACAGCACACACAAGGTCAATTTCACCTTTAACACACCTGTATACCATTGCCCCCTGACAATACCGTTTACCGTAACAGCGTGATATTAAAAATCCCACTGAGCGCGGAGATTATAAATGGTAGGATCATCATCTGCGACAACCGCGTTATTATCTGTATCGACGTCAATCACATTCGCCATAAGCCTTACATGATCAGTTAGGTACCAGTTTAGACCAACCGTGGTATTCTCAAGCTCACCACCTGTAATACCTGCACCAGAATCGTTTAAATCCACATTTTCAAATCTTGCGAGCACCTCCCACGCGCCTGTGCCGCCATTTTTAAGGCTAAACGGACTATTTGCCTTAACACGATTAAAGTTTCCACTCTTGCCTTTATATGGACGTGTTTCACCAGTAATAAACCACCCTGCCTGTACATAGTAACCATCAAGATCAGCATTTTGATTACCACCGCTTCGGCTAACATCTGTCATAAAATATTCACTTTGGAAACTGAACGGCCCAACGACCGCCGCCGCCTCTAAACCATAAACAGTGACATCATCAACAGAGGCTAGGTTTCCAGTATCAATAATGCGATCACCATCACCCGCTGGCTTTGCACTAAACCGTACATTACCTGTTGGTCTTCGATAACTAACACCTGCCCCCAAGTGAATAACATTTTTTGTTTCCGAATTGGTTAACCCCAAAACATTGACTGATCCACGAACGTCAAATGTTACGTCCTCATCTTCACCAGTATCATCATTACCGGCATCCTCATTAAAAATGCCCGCAGCCAATGACCAGTTGTCACCACCTCCCATAACATTGACACCGATTTCTTCATCACGTGTGAAAGCATTTGTCGCCGCCGCACGTTCTATTAACATTAGATAATTAGAGCTTGTGTTTTGTTCCATACCAAATGATGGTTTTTGGTGACCGACTTTAATATCGGCAGCATCAAGCCCCGTATAAGTCAAAGTCACTTCTTTGAAATTCACACCCTCCTCACCGAAATCTATTTCAGATTTATATTTGAAATCTTCGCCAAGCTTACCT
>CAXHFH010000086.1:0-10036 GCA_964015995.1 uncultured Alphaproteobacteria bacterium | reverse complement strand
AGACGTCTCGTGGGCTCGGAGATGTGTATAAGAGACAGCGATCATTGATTGTCTCTATCGTTTATTTGTATCTTTTCTAATATTTTCTGATACATACCGCAAGGCGTGAAATGAAAAAACACCGAATTATTTTAGTGTTATTTCATCATTGTGAATAAACGGAGTTTTTAAATTAACCTAAGGAGGGAGGGTCTTCGCCAATTACTATGCCATGTTCTGTCCTGAATTTTTCTGGAAGCTCGGCTTTATCTTCATCGGAAAGGTCATGAAAGTAAGAAATATCAGGGTGTGAGATGATCATACGTACAAAAGTTCGACCATTCGTATATGTGTCAGCGCCTTGAACATGATATGTGTCTTGCGTCCCTTTTCTTAATTCAAAGGGCTCAGCTTGATTAAGCAAGCCTTCTTCCATAATTACTTCAGGCTTCATGCGGTTTAATGTATCCTCAGGTTTTTTTACATAGGCGGCCTGAGTCATTGTCCCCTCTTTGTTTGAGATAAAATATATCTGATCATCAGCAACAGAATTATTGGTTCGTGCGGGGTCAATATGGACAGTACGCTCCGGGCTTCTATCCATTAACGTCTGTCGATAAGTAAACAACATTGAAGCATGTTTGAAAAATGGATTGTTCTGTTCTTGGTCATCTACAATCGCATCTACAACTTCTTGGAGATGCTTATAACCATCAGGCAGGTTCGCTTCTTGTGATCCGGCCTTTTTTATTTTTGTATCAGATGCTGGCGGCGGTATATCATCGCCCCGCATTAGACGTTCATAATTGTCTGTATCGCTGATAAAACCGACATGCTTTGACGGTTCGCCATAAGGGTGCTTACCCTCGGCGACACTGGCAATGTCTTCTGTGGAGGGGGTAATAGATTGTATCCATGTTTTATATAAGCTAATTTCCTGCATGCTAACCTATTTTTTCATAATATATTCTAGCGTATAAAGTAATAAATTTGCAAAGACGAATTTTTTACTTATATAGTGTTTGTAATAGTACCAATGATTAACTGGAGTACAATAAATGCCGGATGGTGAATTTTTTTCGCGGGATACAGGGTATACATTTTCTGAAAAAGACAGTGGGATCACATTAACGCAAGATAACGACAATGGTTATATTCTCGATGTTGCGTTTATCAAGGCTGGTGAACGTGATCAGGTTTTTACACTCAAAGAGTTTGAAGATTTAGAGCGTAAGCCGAACGATACACTCATTATGTTTGAAATATCCCAAACAGAACTTAATCGAGCGAGAACATACCTTGATAAAAGCATTGAGCTAAATGAGGATCGTATGCTTGAGCAGCACGTTGGTGACGAATTTTCACTCTAAAAGCTGTTAGAGTATTTTTAAACTCTCTACATAAAACAGCTCACATGCACCTTTGCCTGTGTCAGCTCTTGTACGAGAACTCTTCCAATTCCATCCATTCGCTGTAGTGGCGTCAACAAGGTAACCTTGCATCTGTATGACATTACCTTTTTTGACTTTGTTGAGGGCTTTGTGAATATCGTCATTGGCAGGGATAATATGCATATTCGCACTGTTTAATTCGATCTGACGATGCGCTATTGGTGGTGTGTTGTAATAACGAAAATAATAAAATCTGTTACTTTGTGTGATTTTTATAAGGTCAAGTGGCGCGGGATTAGACATTGGCCCCCACCCTAAGGCTAAATCAACGGGCGATATCTTGCTTTCTTTATCCATACTGTAATTTTTTTTAGAAAGCACAAGTGCTTGAATATTGAAATGGCTATGCAAGCTTAGTTTATGACCATTTACTATTTTTGTTTTGGACGTTTTGACAGGCGTTTGCTGAGGTGTTTCCGGTGCGTACCTTCTCGCATCTAAGCCATCAAAAGAACCTGATAATATTGGGATTGAATAGCCGTTCTGCCAAAATATAAGCCCTATTAATAGGCAAAGAAGGATAGCTATTCGCATAAGTTCTAACGATAAGGTGCATCGGCGACAATGTTAGCGGCAAGTTGCGCTTCCCAGATATCGCCATTTTCAAGTAATTTTTCTTTATTGTAGTAAAGTTCTTCACGCGTTTCAGTGGAGAATTCAAAATTAGGACCTTCCACGATAGCGTCAACTGGGCATGCTTCCTGGCATAAACCACAATAGATACATTTAGTCATATCAATGTCATACTTCGTAGTACGGCGTGAACCGTCATCTCGTGGCTCGGCTTCGATTGTAATGGCAAGTGCAGGACATATGGCCTCACAAAGTTTACAAGCAATACAGCGTTCTTCTCCGTTCGGGTAGCGGCGTAAAGCATGCTCACCGCGAAAACGCGGCGATATAGGCCCTTTTTCATGCGGGTAATTGATCGTCACACGCGGCACAAAGAACATGTATTTAAGGGTTAGTAAAAACCCTTTTACTATTTCTGTTAGAAAAAATGATCGTGCTAATCCGTCCATTTATTGCTGCTCTTCCTTTGGTTTACCTTCAAAAGACTTTTCAAACAGGGCCTCAACATCTTTTTCAGTTTCAATAACAGTTTTCTCGATAGCAATGGCGGCATCTATTAATGGATTATCGGCCACGGCCTGCCCCGGCAAAGCCTTAAACGTCATAAGTGTGCCCGCCATAAATACAAGCCACACTAACGTAAACGGCAAGAATACTTTCCATCCCAACCGCATAAGCTGATCATAACGGAAACGCGGCAATGTTGCGCGTGACCATATAAAGAAGAACAGCACAAGTGCAGTTTTTAATGCAAACCATATAATGCCCGGAACGAAGGCCAAAGCTGTAATACCAAACGGCGGTAACCATCCCCCAAGGAACAAAATTACGGTCATGGCACTCATTAGGATCATATTTGCGTATTCACCAAGGAAGAACAGCGCGAAGGTCATGGCCGAATATTCAACCATAAATCCACCCGTGATTTCCGACTCGCCTTCTGGTAAGTCAAACGGTGCACGGTTAGTTTCAGCTAAAATAGATATCAAAAACACAACAAGCATGGGAAATAACATGACCTGAACCCATACCGGTCTTGGTGCAAGGACGATTTCCTGTAAGTTCAGTGACCCTGTCACAAGCAGCACACACACAATGATCAATCCCATGGACACTTCGTATGACACCATTTGCGATGCAGATCGAAGTGCACCAAGGAAGGCATAGCGTGAATTTGATGCCCAGCCAGCCATAATCACGCCATAAACGCCCATGGATGAAATTGCAAATAAATATAGGATCCCGACATTCAAATTGGCCAAAACCCAGCCCTTATCAAAGGGAATAACCACCCACGCCACCAAAGACAGCGCAAAAAGGATCATCGGCGCGAGTAAAAATACTACGCGGTGCGCTTGCGATGGAATAATTGTTTCTTTTGAGAATAACTTTACACCGTCTGCAATCGGTTGAAGTAAACCAAATGGGCCAACTGTCATTGGACCTTGTCTGCGTTGCATCGCGCCCATTACCTTACGCTCGGCGTATGTCAGATACGCAACTGAGAGCAGAACACCCACAACAACGATAACGGTATAAACCACAGTACGGAAGAGCCAAAAGCTCCATGGGTTTGCAAAGAATTCGCTTAAGATTTCCATCTATGCGGCGTCCTTTTTGTTTTGTACAAATTGTGTGATATCAGGCTTAAAATAATCAGGCCCCTTTAAAACTTTACCATCAGATTCGCGGCGAATCGGCTTTCCATCCGCACCAAGCTTACTCATGTTAGAGCGATGCACTTCGTTAAAAGCCTTTTCCTTAACATGCTGTAATCCAAAGGATAAAAACGCACCATCAAGAACATATTGCAAATCAATCAAAGCGTCGAGCGTTTCAACCAAGTCACCCTGCTCCAGCGCTACCTTTAATTCATCTAGCTCTTCAGCGAGTAAATTAATACGAAGCGCATTTGTCTTTTCATCAGCGATATTTGGTGTATCCAAAACCGGAAGGCCATACGTCTCATGAAATTCCTGAACTTGATCGAGGGTAGATTTCTTGCTCATTATTCTGCAGCCTCTCTGAATTCTTCATTCTTATTAAAAGCATTAACACATTCGCGCATAGTGTCGGACGCGCGGCATATGGCGTTCTTGTAATAGTAATTTTGCGATGGTGAGTTAAATCCATCTTTCAGGACTTTGCCTTTATGCGTGAACTTACTCCACTTTGCAGGCGTCACTTCATTCATGGCCTTAAAAACGGGCCATTCTTTTTTAATTCGGGCCCGAATTTCTGACGCAGAATTATAAGGCAACTTGTCTTTTCCGATATGTTCGGACAGAGCGCGTAATATTGCCCAATCTTCTTTGGCTTCACCAGGCGGGCTAACGGCGCGTTTGGCAAGTTGCGGACGGCCTTCTGTGTTCACATAAATACCATCTTTTTCGGTGTAAGCGGCAGACGGTAATATAACGTCGGCACGCTCTGCGCCATGATCGCCATGATGCCCTTGATAAATCACAAATGTTTGCCAGCCAATATTCACACGGGCATTAAACTCATCGGCGCCGAGCAAGTAAACAGCTTTGATTGATCCATCCTTAGTGCCCGCCATAATATCCGTAAAGCCTTTACCGCCTTTTTGCGGAACAAAACCTATATCAAGGCCACCAACACGTGATGCCGCACTGTGAAGAACGTTAAATCCGTTCCAATCTTTAGTAATAACACCAAGATCCTCTGCAGCTTTATGTAGAAGCGCTTGAACAGCCAATCCGTCATCGCGGCAAAATACACCAGAACCTACAATCATCATTGGCTTCTTAGCTTTGACCTTACCGGCATATTGCTTTGCTAGTTTTTCTAAATCTTTAGGGCCTGTACCCATATGCTCGTATGGATAGGTTAAATCGACTTCTTCGCCGATCAATGAAATAGGAATGCGTTTTTCAAGCCAGTTTTTGCGGATACGCGCATTAACAAGCGTTGCTTCGTGGCGAGGATTCACACCAACCAATAAAATCGCATCGGCTTCATCAATCGCCGCAATCATAGAATTGAAAAGGTATGAGCTACGGTTATCTGTGTTGTAAACACCGCCATCTGTACGGCAATCTATATTCGGGCTACCGATTGATGTCATGAGATCTTTCATAGCAGTCATGGCCTCAACATCAACCAAGTCACCTGCGACCGCACCTATTTCCGAAGGCTTTAAGTCTGACAACTTGTCTTTAATGTATGAAAACGCCTGTTCCCAGCTGGCTTCTTGAAGTTTACCACTTTCTTCATCACGAATGTACGGGCGATCCAGACGGGCTTTACCAAGGCCGTCATAGGAGAAGCGCGAACGGTCGTCTATCCATTCTTCATTAATATCCTCATTCAGGCGCGGCAAGATACGCATTACTTCACGGCCACGTGCATCAATGCGAATATTACAGCCAAGTGCGTCATGCACATCAATGCTTTCGGTTTTCTTCAGTTCCCAACTTCTGGCTTTAAATTTATAGGGCTTAGAAGTAAGTGCACCCACAGGACAAATATCAATAAGGTTACCAGAGAGCTCTGTGCTCACAACTTCATCAATGAATGTACCAATTTCTGCATCTTCACCACGATTAAATTGCCCAAGAACAGGCGTTCCTGCAATTTCTTCTGCGAAACGAACGCAACGCGTACAATTAATACAGCGTGTCATAATAGTGCCAACAAGTGGCCCAAGGTCTTTATCTTTAACCGCGCGTTTATTCTCATGATAACGTGAGCGATCAAATCCGTAAGCTACGGCTTGATCCTGCAAATCACATTCGCCGCCCTGATCACAAATCGGACAATCTAAAGGGTGATTGATCAGGAGCATCTCCATCACACCCTTACGCGCCTTTTTCACCATCTCTGATTCGGTTTTAACAACCATACCATCACCACAAGCCATCGCACATGATGCTGCTGGTTTTGGTGGGCCACCTTCAATTTCGACCAGACACATACGGCAATTCGCAGGAACGGAGAGTTTATCATGGTAACAAAAGCGCGGGATTTCAACGCCTAGCTGCTCAGCTGCTTGCAGGATACTTGTTCCCGGTTCGACGTCGATTTCCATGTCATTGATCGTTAATTTAGGCATTTATTCTATTTTCTTCCGCTTTTGGCGCGTTTCACTCAATTAGAGTATTGAAATATATCTCGGACTACTATTTAATCTGCGCGTGAACGAAGATCAAGTGAGACTTGAAAATTATATGCCCACTCGTATAGAAATTCTAGCCCATAAAGATGATGGGCGTGCAAATAAAATCGAAAAAATACTGGAATCTATGGGCGTTAGCTCTTCTGTCCGTGCTGTCGATGTGTATTCATCAGAAAGTGCTGCGGCGAAAGAAAAAACATTCGCCGATAGTTTGGCCAATCCAGTGACCCAAAAAATCAACCAAACGCCTGATGATTTTGATTGGGCATTGGAAATCGGGTACTTGCCCGGTGTGACTGATAATATTGGTCACACAACATCAGAACTTCTTGCGCTGTCTTCCAATGATAATGATGACCAAGCGTGTTATTCATCACGCCTCTATTTAATCAAGGCCGATACAAATCGTGATGAGATTGACCGTCTTGCCAGAAGAATTTCAAATAAGCTTATTCAACGTATATCTGTAAAAACCAACGAAGAATATAAGCGCGATGGCGGGATGGATGTCGTTATTCCTAAGGTCATGCTCGATAATAAAGGTGCGGCGGCAGATAAAGTTGATTTGAATATTTCTGATGAAGAGTTGGAAATTATCGGAACCAAGGGAATCGCCAATCAGGATGGTTCTCGTCGCGGCCCATTGGGCTTATCACTTCTTTATATGAAGGCCATACAAGAGTATTTCAAAAAAGAAGGCCGCGAGGCGACTGATATAGAAATTGAAACACTCGCACAAACTTGGTCAGAGCATTGCAAGCATACGATTTTTGCTTCGCCGATTGATGACGTGACTGACGGCCTTTATAAGCACTATATAAAGCGTGCGACCAAAGAAATTAGAGCAGAGCGTGGTGACACCGACATTTGCGTATCTGTTTTCTCTGATAACGCGGGCGGGATTATCTTTGATGATGAATATCTAATCACCGATAAGGTGGAGACGCATAACTCCCCTTCTGCGCTTGATCCTTTTGGCGGTGCGATTACAGGTATTGTAGGCGTTAACCGCGATTGTGTGGGCTTTGGTCAAGGCGCGAAGCCTGTCGTGAATCGTTATGGGTTTTGCTTAGCTGATCCACGATCCAGACCAAATTATTTCCGTGATCAAGATTGTACCGATGCCCTGCTTCCACCATCAAACATCATGAATGGTGTTGTTGCCGGTGTTGAGGCTGGTGGTAATTGCTCCGGTATTCCTACTCCTGCAGGTTTTGTTTATTTCGATGAGCGTTTCGCAGGTAAACCATTGGTGTTTGTAGGTACAATCGGTCTTATCCCTCGTGAGATTAATGGCAAGCCCGGTCATGAGAAAAAAGCCAATCCAGGTGATAAAATTATTATGGCTGGTGGACGTGTTGGTGCAGATGGTATTCATGGCGCAACGTTTTCATCTGTTGCATTGGATGAAGGCTCCCCTGCTACGGCGGTTCAAATTGGTGACCCGATTACGCAAAAGAAAATGTCCGATGCGATTGTAAAAGAGGTGCGCGACAAAGGCTGGTATAGCGGTATTACCGATAACGGCGCGGGCGGGCTATCATCATCTGTTGGTGAAATGGCAGAGCAATCAGGTGGGTTTCATCTGGAACTTGAAAAAGTCCCTCTGAAATATCCTGGCCTATCGCCTTGGGAAATCTGGATTTCCGAATCACAGGAACGTATGACACTGGCTGTGCCACCTGAAAACACAGATAAGTTGATTGATTTTTTCGCTAAACGTGGCGTAGAAGCGACCGTAGTTGGCACATATACCGATTCTGGGCGCGCAGAAATTACATGGCATGATGAAAAAATTATGGATATCGAAATGGATTTTCTCCATGACGGAAATCCGGAAACACCACTAAAAACAACATTTACGCGCGGTGGTGATTCAGAGCCTAATATTTCTGAGCCCAAAAGTTACGATCAAACACTTATCGATATGATGGGGCGTTTGAATATTTGTTCTAAAGAATTTATCGCGACACAATATGACCATAACGTGCAAGGCTCTGCTGTTCTCGGCCCGATCCAAGGCAAAGGCCGTGTTTATGCAGAGGCGAGCGTTTCCCGCCCCGTGCTGGATTCTCCTAAAGGTGTTGTTCTATCGCAAGGATTATTCCCGCGATATAGCGATATTGATACGGCTGCGATGGCGGCGGCAGGTCTCGATATGGCTGTGCGTAATGCCGTCGCGGCGGGGGTTGATTTCAATCAACTCGCACTTCTTGATAATTTCTGTTGGTGTTCTTCAGATGAATCTGAGCGTTTAGGGCAGCTAAAACGTGCTGTTGAAACAATTTATGATATGGCTGTGAAATACGGTACACCGTTTATTTCCGGCAAGGACAGTATGTTCAATGACTTCAAGGGGTATGACGAAAACGGAAACGCCATCAAGGTTTCTGCGCCCCCTACTTTGCTTGTTTCAAGTATTGGTGTCATTCCGCACGTTGAGCGTTCGATCTCTATTGCTCCAAAGGCAACAGGCGATTTAGTGTACCTCCTTGGTGCAACCAAAGATGAACTTGGTGCATCAGAATACTATGATCATTTGGGGCATCTGGGGAATAACGTTCCGGAAACTGATTCTCATCAGAATTTACGTCTGTATAAACTCTACGCGCGTGCGAGCCGTGATCGTTTAATCGCCTCTGCGATGGCTGTTGGCTATGGTGGATTAGGTACAACACTGGCGAAGAAAGCTATTGCCGGGCAATTTGGTTTGGATATCGATTTATCTAAGATTGATCTGCGCGCCGATAAAGCTTTATTCTCAGAAAGTACAGGGCGAATCGTTGTTACGGTTGCACCGAAAAACAAAAAGGCGTTCGAACGTAACTTCAAAGGTTTTGAGGACTGTCATTATATTGGCTCTGTAGCACACAGCGAAAATTTATTTATTCGCGATATTTTGAAAACTGATATTGCTGATCTTGAAAAAGCCTATAAGGCAACGTTGAAGGATTATTGAGTATGACAGCCAAAGTAATAGTTCTCAGTGGGTATGGATTAAATTGTGAGGAAGAAACACTCTTCGCGTTTAAACATAGCGGGCTTGATGGTGACATTGTTCATATCAATGATTTGATTGAAACGCCCAAAATGCTTGATAATTATCAGGTGCTCGCTATTCCTGGTGGATTTTCATATGGTGATGATACGGGCTCCGGCAATGCGTTTGCACAAAAAATGAAACTCGCATTATGGGATGATTTGAAAAAATTCGTAGAACGCGACACCCTAACCATTGGTATATGTAATGGGTGTCAGATCTTAGTTAATCTCGGTCTTGTTCCTGCGCTTAATGAATACGGTCAGCGTGATGTGGCAGTGACTTACAATGCCTCCGCACGCTACCAGTGTCGTTGGATTGATGTGAAGATTGAAAACGATTCGCCGTGGCTTTCAGGCATAGAAACCCTTCATATTCCTGTGGCGCACGGTGAAGGGCGTTTTATGATGGAAGATGATACTCTTGAAGCTTTAAAGAAAAACAGCCAGATTGCTGCGCGCTATATAAAAAGTGACGGTTCATACGCGAATGGTGAATTCCCGCACAATCCAAATGGTTCAGGCTTTGACATTGCGGCAATGACGGATAGATCTGGTCGTGTTCTTGCAATTATGCCTCATCCCGAACGCGGTATGTTCACATGGCAGCGCGATGATTATCATGAGCTTAAAGATAAAGCGCAACGCGATGGAGTAACGTTATCAGATGATTCGGACGGTATTCAGATATTTCAGAATGCGGCGAAATATTTTCAAGTTGCGATCAAAAAGAGTGCTTAACTAGGCAGCTGCAACTTTTCGGTATTCCATGATTCGGTGTTCCATTTCAGGGCGGAAATGTTTGATAAGTCCCTGCACTGGCCAAGCCGCAGCATCACCAAGAGCACAAATAGTA
>CAXHFH010000085.1:0-10455 GCA_964015995.1 uncultured Alphaproteobacteria bacterium | reverse complement strand
GTCTTTTTTATTAAAATTCGGAGAGCTTATTAAGCTGTGAAGGCTGTCGTGCTGCCGCCGGTAAATGCCATTTGCCTGTTTTGGTCTAAATCATTGCCTGGCGTAGGTTCTGCAGTTGCATCTTCTGGTGATACTTTAGAGGCAAAGTGTGCGGATATTACGCTTGCCGTTTCCTCACCGGTACCTGAAAATGAACCTAAAGTATTGTCAGTATCGAATGCCTGTAATGCGACTTGTTCAGACTCACTAAAGGCAAAATCCTGATTTGAGGTGTCAGCACCAAAAGCATCATTACTTGCGAGCTCGGTTTCTGTTGATCCAAAGGCATCGCCGCTGTCAAAAGAATCAAAAGCGTCCAGGCTTGCAACTTCGGTTTGTGTCGAGCTGAAGGCATCATTGTCAGTGTCAAAAGATGCTTCTAAGCTTGCGGCTTCAGATACCAGATCATCCACATCATTGTTTTGTGATGGCAGCTTAAGCGCTTCAGAAACGGGACTTCCGCTATTGAGGCGCGCTTCCGCCACCTCAACCTTTATACCACCAGCTTCATCGATAAGGTCATCTTTTTCATCATTGTTAGCATCAATGGTGTCATTGTTTTGATTTTGTTGATCAAGGTAAAATTGGTTCAGTCTTTCGGTGTCAATTGTACCGTCGCTTTTTATGAAGTCGTCGAAATCACCGCCATGCAGGCGTACAAAGCTTTCGGCCTTTGTGCGTGCCGTACGTCTGGTGGATGGGTCAGAGGAATTCATGTCGTCAACGTCGTCCATCAACTCTTCGATTTCAGCGTTTTCTTGTTCTAACTCAGCGTTTTGTTGGTCAATTTCATCTATTCGCTGTTGAATTTCTGCAAGGCGGGTATATAAACGCTCAAGTTCACGTGACTGCTGTTGGGCCAAATCAAGCGTAAGATATTGTGTTCTTTTACGTTCTTGCTCTTTCTTGAAGGTGTCGGGGTCTTGTATTCCGACCTTTCTTCTTCCGAGGCCTGTCTCAGTGTTTTCATCACCTTTACCGCCTTGAGCTTCTCTGCCAGTCTCCATAAGACTGTAGTTGAATGTCGTGCCTTCGTGATGATCTTCAGTACGTGTCGTGGCCATAATGTCGGCCATTTCAATTTCATCTAATGTCGCTGGAGTTTTTTCTAAGTTTTCTTCGGCACGCAAAAAGTCTTCCATGGAAAGGATTTCGGCGTTCAGCAGCTCTTCTATCTCAGATACGCCGCCCTTGGAGAATTGATGCCCCAACTGCCCGGGAAAAAACCCGTTCGTATCTTCTAATGGTTTTAATTGTGCTTGTCCCACGTCTTCTGTCACTTCAATATCCCCACACTGGTGACTTAATAAAAAAGCCAATATTCCGAGTAGAGGATAAACCCTAAAAGTTAAAATTATGTAAATAGAAGATTAAGTATGCGTTTGCATTTCTTGAAAAGACATACACGCCACTGCTTCTTGTTTTTATTTGAAACTTGTGACGTCTCCCTGTGTCAATAGAACCACGGATTTTTTCCTTGTTATTACTACCGACTTAAGAAAACTACGCCTTTTTTTTGTAGAATGCAAACTTTTTTAAATTTTTTTTGTTTGTAAATTAGTGGTTTCTAATTCATTGATATAAAAGGAAACTGTTCTGTATTATGAAATACATAATATGTGCATTATTATGCATTAAATGGTTTACATAATGTTTTTCGTGTCTATTAATTATTTTCGTTTTTGTGTGTGGTGGGCTGCTGTTTTTCAATGAAAAGCGTGCTGAGAGCGATCATAAACACATAAGTGCCAAGCCACCACCCTTGCCATAATCCGTACGTCATAGATGAAACGAGTAGTAGTAAAATCAAGAAAACAGTTATGACTTTCTTTTGATGGAATTCCTGAATCGCTGAAATTTTATTAATTACCAATTTAAGCATAATAACAGTCATGAAGATGCCAATTAAGCCAAATTCAATCCAAATTTGAACGGAAAAATTATGCGGATGTAATATACTTGCTTCTGTTTGGTACATATAACCGTGATCAAATACTGGTACATATTTTGTCGCTTCGATGCCGTAACCATAGAGGGGGTTATTCATGGCGTATGCCGTTACAAAATCCCATATTTCAAGACGGTTACCAATATAAGCATTTTGAATTAAAGAATTAGATTGCGTTATATCTGTGTTTACTGCAAGCGCCCCGAAAAGGGTGTGGGCAATCCATGGCGTGAGTATTAAGGCTATCGATATTAAGCCCAAAAGTATGTGATAGCTGATTTGATATTTAGAGGGGAAAACCATTAATAAAACGATACCTAAAATAAAGCACAGTTGAGCTGTCTGGCTTTGGGTAAGGGTGAGCACGATTGCTGTTGATATACTTAATAAGGTTAAAATTATGATTTTTCTTTTTTTATCAAGAGCCACTGTGAATAAAGGGGATAAGAAAAAAGAGAGAATGATAAATATGATGCCACGATTCATAACGGAAGAATTAAATGTATCAGTATCTATTTTGCCATGTAAAATGCGGTAGATAGGCATATCAGTCGCTAAATCAAAGCTGCAGATTAATGCTGCTATTGTCACGGCAGCGGGGAATAGCCATAAATGTGGCTTTAACGATTCTGTATTAATGGTCTTACACGCACAGACTAATAACCCTCCAAGCCATAGGATAGCAGATGCTTTTATGGCGTCTTCGAACGCATTTTCCGGTGATATGGACCATAAAGTGCTGATCAAGCACAGGGCGCTGATTATACCAACACAAATAAAGTAAGTTTTTGAAAAGATCAGCTTTTCTTTTGCTACAAACGTAAGCCATAGGCATGAGCCAAGCCCTATGATGAGTGGCCAAAAGGCTAAAAAACGCGGGAAATGGACGGATAATATCGGGGTGAGCGATATTAAAATCATGAAAACTAATGGAAAACGACTGGAGCGCGTCACAAAATTACCTTTCAAAATATGTGAATGCTTAAATCAGGCTTTTCTTTATGTATCAGGTTTTTAAAAAATAAGTAGAGCTTTTCATTTTTTTTCCAAGGATCACTCTTTCTTTATCGTCTTATCTGTATAAAATGGGCCAACTCCCGTTTAGAAAATGGTTAACGTATGCCGAATACGGATGAAACAGAGCTGATAAACCGTGCATCGCGCGGAGATGCCGATGCTTTTGAAGCTCTGGTAAACACTTACTATGAGGTCATGTTCAAGATGGCGTATAAATGGTGCGGGAATAGAAGAGATGCCGAGGATATCACGCAGGAAGCTTGTATGAAGCTCGCGCGTGGGATTGGCAGTTATAAAGGTGGTTCTAAATTCACAAGCTGGCTTTATGTTTTGGTCATCAATACGGCAAAGGATTGGTATAAATCACAAAACCGTCACCCCGAAGGCACAGAGCTACTCGAAAGTATCGTCGCAGACAGTGATAATGCTGAGGAGAAGCTCTATACCCGCCAAGTCTTGAACGAAGTGAATAAACTGCCCGAAGCGGAAAAGGAATCGTTGCTGCTTGTCATGGGGCAAGGGCTATCTCATAAGGAGGCCGCGGATTTATCAGGCGTAAAGGAAAGCACAATATCATGGCGTATCCACGAGGCACGCAAAAAACTGGAAGCTATTTTCGGAAAGGAGGAGCGTTATGGATGAGAATAAATTAGAGAAAATCTTGAGTGAAGATCACGCTCCCGACATTGATATTAATGCACGAAAACGCGCAGTTAATCTGGCTATGGCGGAGTTTAAAACTGCACAAAACGAAAAAAATCAAAAAAATTCCCAAGGAAGTTCATTCTTCTCTCGTCTTATCGGTATCAACACCCGAAAAGGAGAGAGAACAATGGAACAGAAAAAGAAATCAAAATTTATATATGGTGCAACCGCAACGGCGATGGCTGTTGTTTTGGTTGGTGCGTTAAGCATTTCTCAGATGAATGAGACAATCGATAGACATCAAACAAATACCACGTCATTAACATCCGTTGATGAAAAAAAATTCGATGATATTGGGGCAAACATAACTTCGTCGAAGTCTTCACTGCCCGATTTGACGTTTGGTCTTGGCGAACTGTTTTCCGGAGAAGGTCGGAATGAAGGTCAAGGTGCGAGCGCGCAACAATTAAGTGAAGTAGAATTTCCATCTACAGACGAGGAAGCGGCGCCCGTTTATGTAGAGGCGGTGGAGCAGGAAAGTGCATCCAAAAATGATGGCGTGCAAGATTGGCATCGTGATAAAGGGTCCGTTGATGCGGATGATAGCATGCGTCAAAACAAAGAATTTGCGGACCAAAAAGCGCTAACACCGGCAGAACCTGCCGATGGTAAGCTAAAGAAACAAGTGCCTGCCAAAGATGCGCCGTTGGATAATTGGCGTCGTTCGTCAGAAGCTGATAGTGCTGTCGCTGGTGCGACTGCTCCATCTGTTGCAGAAGAAATGGTGCAGGCGCCTGTAACGCCTCAAACCAAAGCTGAAAGAAAGGCAATTGGCCAGTCACTTTACAATAGTGTGCCGAACAGTGTTGTTGTTGGTGACAGAATGATTGCGCCATACCCACAACCGATGCCAGTACCACCTGTTTATCAGGAAGAAAACCGCGATCAGTTTGAAAAATTTGTGGTTAATCCGTTTAAACAAGTCACAACCGATCCTGTTTCGACGTTTTCATCTGATGTTGATACGGCAAGCTATAGCTTCGTACGTAAAACCTTGAATAACGGGCGTTTGCCGAATGCGAATACTGTGCGCGTTGAGGAAATGGTGAATTATTTCGATTATAATTATCCGCTTCCCGAGAGCCGTTCTGAGCCGTTCAAGCCAACAGTGACTGTCGTAGACAGCCCATGGGCGGAAGGCCGTAAACTGATGCATATCGGTATTAAGGGCTATCAGCTCGCGAAAACCGAACTGCGTAGCAATATCGTATTTTTGCTCGATGTATCAGGTTCGATGAACCAGCCTGATAAGCTGCCGCTTGTTAAAAATTCTATGAAGATGCTTTTGGATAGCCTACATCGCGATGATACGGTTTCGATTGTGGTCTATGCCGGATCAACTGGTGTTGTTCTTGAGCCAACGCCCGTATCTCAACGCTCTACCATTTTGAATGCGATGAATAATTTGCGCGCAGGTGGTGGTACCGCAGGTGCGGCAGGTATACGTCTTGCTTATGACATGGCCGAGCAAAATTTTGATAAACGTGCTGTGAACCGCGTTATTATGGCCACCGATGGTGATTTCAATGTTGGTATTACCAACCGTGAAGAATTGAAGGGCTATATCGAGAAGAAACGCGATAAAGGCATATTCCTTTCCGTCCTTGGTTTTGGTCAGGGGAACTATAATGACCACATGATGCAGACTTTGGCACAAAATGGTAACGGTATCGCGGCTTATATCGATAACATCAGTGAAGCGCGTAAGGTGCTGGTAGAGGAAGCAACATCATCCTTATTCCCGATTGCCAAAGATGTGAAGTTCCAGGTGGAGTTTAATCCGAATGCTGTCGCGGAATATCGTTTGATTGGTTATGAAACACGCGCCTTGAAACGTGAAGACTTCAACAATGACAAAATCGATGCCGGTGACATGGGCGCAGGTCACACTGTTACCGCGATTTATGAATTTGTTCCGGTGGGCAGCTCTGCAGTGACGATGGATCCATTGCGTTATGGTGATCAAGCACAAGAGAAGCGCGTAGTTAAACCAGTAAGCAATGAATATGCGTTTTTGAAAATTCGTTATAAGTTGCCGACTGAAAACACAAGCAAACTTATCACAACGCCTGTAACCACTGATCTACAGCTTCGTGAATATAGCAAATTGCTTGAGAAAAGCCGAACTCAAAATGATGCGATGTTCTCTATTGCTGTTGCGGCATTTGGTCAAATCCTAAAGGGCGGTGAATATACCGGAAACTTCTCTTACGATGATGTGATTACAATGGCGCAAAACAGTAAGGGCGAAGATATTTATGGACATCGTTCGGAATTTATAAAGCTTGTGCGTTTGGCAAAAACATTGTCCAGATAACCACACTTAATTCACAAAATTAGAGAGAGGCCGAATGTTCGGCCTCTTTTTGTTGGCTTTTTGGTAAAATTTATACTACATAGGCCATTGATTTTAAGATGAGACGGTAAAAATGGCACAAAATTTAAGAAATATAGCAATCATTGCGCACGTTGATCACGGTAAAACGACCTTGATTGATTCGATTATGCAACAAAGCGGAACATTTCGCGACAATCAACGCGTTGATGAGCGGGCTATGGATTCAGGCGATCTTGAAAAAGAGCGCGGCATTACAATTTTGGCCAAACCAACTTCGATTGATTGGGGCGAGACACGCGTCAATATCATTGATACGCCCGGACACGCCGATTTCGGCGGAGAGGTGGAGCGTGTTCTTCACATGGCCGATGGCGTGATTTTGTTAACCGATGCCGCAGAAGGGCCAATGCCGCAAACCAAATTTGTACTTGGTAAAGCATTGGCACAGGGGCTACGCCCGATTGTGATTATCAATAAGATTGACCGCCCGGATGGTAGACCTGAAGAAGTTGTTGATGAGGTTTTTGACCTGTTTGTTTCACTAGATGCAACAGATGAGCAGCTAGACTTTCCTATTTTGTATGCGTCAGGCCGTGATGGGTGGTGTACTCGTGAATTGGAAGACGAACGCAAAGATTTATCACCATTGTTGGAACTTGTACTTGATCACGTTCCTGCACCTGATGTGGATTTTGATAAGCCGTTTGCATTGCTTGCAACGCTTCTTGATTCTGACCCGTTCTTAGGTCGCTGTCTAACCGGACGTGTGGCACAAGGGCGCGCGAAAGTGAATGATTCTGTTAAGGCCATTAATCTTGAGGGAAAAACAGTTGAAACAGGACGTTTGACAAAGTTGTTGAAATTTGAAGGCACAGATCGTGTTCCTGTAACCGAAGTGCAGGCAGGAGACATTATTTGTATCGCTGGCCTGACCAAAACATCCGTTGCGGACACAATATGTGATACCGCTGTCACTGAAGCCGTGCCGTCAACGCCGATTGACCCACCGACAATGTCTGTGACAATTTCTGTGAATGATTCGCCGTTCGCAGGAAAGGAAGGTTCTAAGGTAACATCGACTATGATTCGTGAGCGTCTTTTGGCAGAAGCGGAAGTCAATGTTGCGATTACCTTTAAAGAGAGTGCTGATAAAGATGCCTTTGAAATTGGCGGGCGTGGAGAATTACAACTTGGTGTTTTGATTGAGACGATGCGTCGCGAAGGTTTTGAGATGACTGTATCTCGTCCTAAGGTTTTGTATCGTGAAGAAAACGGACAGAAATTAGAGCCGATTGAAGAAGTGATCATTGATGTTGATGAGGAGTATTCATCATCTGTTATTGATGCGATGAACCGTCGTAAGGCTGAGATGACTGATATGCGTTCTTCCGGTGTTGGTAAAAGCCGTATTACGTTTCTTGCACCATCACGTGGATTGATTGGGTATCAAAGCAGATTTCTGACCAATACACGCGGAACAGGGATTATGAACCGTTTGTTCCATTCTTATGCGCCGCATAAGGGGGATATTGGTCAACGTCGTAATGGCGCACTAATTTCGACAGATACAGGTGCGGCTGTGGCGTTCGCAATTTTCAATCTACAAGATCGCGGCACAATGTTTATTGAACACCAAACTCCCGTTTATTCTGGGATGATCGTTGGTGAACATAACCGTGAGAATGATCTGGAAATTAATGTTCTTAAAGGTAAAAAGCTTACCAATATGCGCGCAAGCGGATCAGACGAGGCTGTTACTTTAGTTCCGCCGCGTCTTATGTCGTTAGAAGATATGATGTCATACATTAATGATGATGAATTGATGGAAGTAACGCCAAAATCTTTGCGCTTACGTAAGAAGTTCTTGTGTACGCATGAGCGTAAGAAGGCGAGCCGCGCAGCTGCGTCGTAAGTGGCTTTGTGAGTGGTTTTCTGATTTTCCTTGTGGTTAATCAAATAAGCTGCAACACTTCGATTTAAGGTAAATAAGGAAAAGATAATCTATGTTCGAAGTGGCTGAGGAGCGTGCTCCCCAAAATAATGTCTCTAATATTGCTTTATCGAATGATAACGCCGAAACAAAAGAGCGTATTGCAAAATTAGTACAGCATTGTGCCAAATATCAGGGAGCCGATGACCGTAAGGCACTTGTGCAGTTAGTGAACACGCTTATACCGTTTTCTTTTATTTGTGCAGTGATGATTTATAGCTTTTCTTCCATGTATTGGCTTACAGCACTTCTGACAGTACCGGCATCGTTTTTTTTGGTTCGCATATTTATTATCCAGCACGATTGCGGGCATAATTCGTTTTTTTCTTCTCGTAAATGGAATAATTACGTCGGCCGCGTTTTAAGTGTTTTGACATGGACGCCCTATGATTTTTGGCGCAAAACACATAATTTGCATCATTCCAGTTCAGGTAATCTTGATAACCGTGGGTTTGGCGCGATTGAAACAATCACGATAGAGGAATACAAGGCTCTGCCGGAAAACCTAAAGTTCTGGTATCGGCTTTATCGCAATCCCTATATTTTGCTGCTTTTGGGAACGCCTTTTTTTATTGTTGTTGGACAGCGTTTCGCAAGTGCAAAGGCCTTTCCATTTTGTGAGGTGAAGCAAGTAATCTCTTTCAATCACATATGGAAAAGTGTTTTTGGGTTAAATGCCGCCTTACTTGTTACTTATGGTCTTGCGGGTATGCTCTTGGGCTTTGATGTTGTGCTTTTGTCTTATCTTCCGATAGTGATTGGTACGGCGTGGATCGGCGGCTGGTTGTTCTTTATTCAGCATCAATTTGAAGATGCCCATTGGGAACATCAAGACGGTTGGGATTATCAAGAAGCTGCTGTTATGGGAAGTTCTCATTATGATCTGCACCCTGTTCTGCAATGGTTGACGGGTAATATCGGCCTTCACCATATTCATCACTTAAACGCACGCATTCCGAATTATCGCTTACAAGACTGTATGGATGCCAACTTAGATCTCCAAAAGATTAATCGTGTGACGTTGTGGCAAAGCTTTAAATACGCTCATTTAGCTCTGTGGGATCAAGAAAAGCGTAAGATGATCAGGTTTTCACAGCTTGCATAAAGGCGACTGTTTTTAAGAAGGGGGGGAATACCGCTTTCCTTTCTCTATCTTCTTCTCGCGCTATAATGGATAACAGGTAATATTGACCTTCACCATTTAGACGCACGTATCGTAATATCGATTCCTCAAAGCGTTAAGTGACACTATGCCGGAGCTTTAAATAGGCTAGCGGCGTTGTATGGTTAGGTTCTCATGGTTTGCACAGGGCGGATAAGTAAGCAGATAACAACTAGCTGTTGCTTTCTTTTTTCTGCTTCTTCTTTGCTTTTTCTTGCTCTCTTTTGGCTATACGCGCATTCCATTCCTCATCAATGACATCATTATTCTTTCCTGACCACAGGAACCAACGGCGGATGAACATAATCTCACGCACTGGCGTTTTAACAACCAGTATAAGGATGCCGATAGACAGGAGGCACCAGATTGCAGCGACTTCGTTTGGATTGCTCGTGAGTAGCATTGAAAGCTGAGGGCCTACGAGGAAGTGATAGATCGTGAAACGCCAAGAGCCATAAATAAACGGCAGCAATATCCCAACAAAGAAATAACTGGGGTATAGACTAAAGAAGCGCGCCCATGAGTCGACTGTAATGAAGTTGAGCATACCATTGGTCGGTACATTCCATGCGATATGCCAGTCTCCTGACACAGAGCATAGATTTTCCGCACACATATTACGTCCCAATTCACATTGGCCAGCCCATTCAAATGGATAAAGCTGAAGCAGCATAATAATAGCGGATATAAAACAAAGCGTATAAACGGGCCATTCAATTTTTTTGCGTATGACGTTCGGCACGAAATACATCGATATTAAATTAATAAAGAATGGTTGGAAGGTTATGTGCAGATACCCAAATATCGTTGCAATTTGGTTAGAGGGGAGTGAGCATTGATCAATCACAGAGTATGTGAAAGCCTGCAAAAGTTCCATTAATGAAAAGTACCCCAAAGCCAGATAAAGTCTTGGATCTTCTTTTTTATAGGCCGCATAAGCTGTGGTTGCTAAACCAATTCCCGCAAGAACCGCTGATGCTTCACCACTCCAACACATAAAATTTATCCTGCTTTCAAAATTTCGACTTTTGGAAAATATAGGAAAGGGTTTGTGAAGTAAAGACGGCCTTGGTCGTTTTTTAAACCTAAAAAATATTACAATGGGCTGCTTATCGTGTAACTTTTTAATGCGTTACTCGAATATCTCAATAACTTAACACTCAAGAGGAACTAAACATGCAAACTATTTCTGAAAAGAAACCATTTAATAAAAAACTAGCAACTGCAGCATTTGCGGGTATGCTTGCCGTCGGTGC
>CAXHFH010000084.1:0-10541 GCA_964015995.1 uncultured Alphaproteobacteria bacterium | reverse complement strand
AACATAATCGCCGATGCTTACTTCTTCGAAATCGTGAGCCTCTAAAACGCGGTGATCCACCCCTTCGTACCGTCCGCAAAGCACTGTAATAACAGGCTCTTTTGTCAGTTCCTGAGCAAGTTTTTGTGTAAGTGGTTTGCCGCGAGGGCTCATGTATATTTTCCGACCTTGAGTAGGAACAGAGAGCAGGGCGCTTTCAATGATATCGGCGCGCATCACCATGCCCGCACCACCACCAAACGGCGTGTCGTCTACGCTTTTGTGTGTTCCTGTGGCAAAATCGCGGATGTTGACAGTATCGTATGACCAGAGCCCTTTTTCGAGCGCTTTACCACTTAACGACATCCCTAATGATCCGGGGAACATTTCGGGGAATAGGGTTAAAAGATTTACGTGCCAGCTTGTCATCTTACGTTTCATTTTATGATAAATTGCTCAGCGCCGAGCAGTGTTATCGTGTTATTTTCAATATTGATATTGCCTACAAATTCGTTTTGAAACGGGACAAAATAAGCCGCACCGGATTTTGGTTTTATTTCCAGTAAATCACCAGCCCCAAAATTTTCTACGGCGATGAGTGTCCCTATATCTTGTCCATCTTTATCTAACGCGGAAATACCGATCATATCCTCAATATAGAAGCTGTCATCATCCTCGATTTCCGGCAACGCTTCACGTGGAACGTAAAGAGAACATTTGAGTGCTTTGGCATCTTCAGGGGTGGTGATACCGTCAATCTGCGCCAGTATAAATTTACCCGCAGAGTTTTTGAGGGTGACATTCAGGGTTTCATGCCCCTGTTCGCTCGTAAACAGTTTACCGTTCAAAAGGTTGATATCCTCACAAAACGGCAAAATTTTGACCAGCCCCTTAACACCGTGCGCAGATGATACCTTACCGATACATATACGTTTTTGTGGTTTTAAGTCTGGGCTGGCCATGTTTGTTTCATCCAAAGGAAAAGAAGAATTAGTCTTCTTTCTTGTCTTCTTCTTTGGCCTCTTCAGCAGGAGCTTCCTCAGCCGGAGCTTCAGCAGCAGCTTTTGCGGCGGCCTTTGCTTCTTCTTCAGCAGCTTTAGCTTCTTCAGCAGCGGCCTTACGCTTCTCTTCTTTTTCCTCGATCAGCATCTTGGCTTTTTCACCAGGGGCTGATTTATTCGGACGGTTCGGCTGTGCGGGCATATCAATAAGGCCTGCTTTACCTAAGAAAATCGCAACACGCTCAGATGGCTGTGCGCCTTCACCAAGCCAGTATTTAATGCGGTCTTCGACCAGTTGCACGCGTTGATCGTCATTATCAGCAAGAAGGGGGTTATATGTACCCAGTCTTTCGATGTAACGGCCATCACGTGGCATACGTTTATCCGCAACAACGATGCGGTAGAATGGGCGTTTTTTACGTCCGCCTCGGGACAATCTGATTGCTAGTGCCATGTTTATTTCTCCTTTAAATTCAAACATTTAATTCAGATCAGCAGATAACCCTTATTGGTGGCCATCAGGTGATTTGAACATCATCTTTTCTTCTTCTTTTTACGGTTTTTCTTAGAGCCACCGCGCATTGGAGGCATACCGCCGCCCATACCGGGGAGGCCACCACCACCCATACCTGCAAGTGGGTTACCACCGCCTGCGAATGGGTTTGGACCGAGCGGGTTATCCTCTGCTGATGCCGCCGCCATATCGGCGCCAAGTGCGTCAGGGTCCATGCTCTGTGCCATCAATTCCATTTCATCGGCCTTGCCGCCCATCATGTCTTTCATCATGCCCATCATCTGGCCTTTGCCCATTTTGCGCATGCGTTTCATCATGACGTGCATTTGTTTTTGCTGCTTAATCAAGGCGTTAATTTCTTGCACCGTTGTACCGGAGCCAGCCGCGATGCGTTTCTTGCGTGAGCCATTCATCAAATCAGGCTTGGCGCGTTCGCGCGGAGTCATGGATTGAATGATCGCCTCTTGCTTTTTGATCATGCTCTCATCAAAGCCGGCATCTTCAAGCTTACTCGCCATGCCACTTAGGCCGGGCATAAGTTTCATGAGAGAGCCCATACCACCCATTTTATTCATTTGCTTAATCTGGGATAGTAAATCGTTAAAGTCGAACTGGCCTTTTTTGAACTTCTTGGCCATTTTCTCGGCTTCGGCCTGATCAACGGTTTCCACGGCCTTTTCAACCAAGGAAACAACATCACCCATGCCGAGGATACGACCCGCAACACGTTCAGGGTGGAAAGATTCAATCTCGCTCCACTTTTCACCAACACCGATAAGTTTGATCGGCTTGCCTGTGACGGCCTTCATGCTCATCGCCGCACCGCCGCGGGCATCACCATCTACACGGGTCAGCATGATGCCTGAAATTTCCACGCGCTCATCAAAGATTTTGGCAGTGTTTACGGCATCTTGTCCTGTCATGGCATCGGCCACAAGCAGCGTCTCAACAGGCTTGGCGAAGTTTTTGATATTCTCCACCTCCTGCATCAATTCTTCGTCGATAGACAAACGACCCGCCGTATCAAGCATAACAACGTCATAGCCGCCCTTACGCCCTTCATCCATCGCGCGCTTGGCGATGTCGAGTGGCTTTTGCCCCTCTACGATGTCCAGTGTCGCAACACCAGTTTGCTCACCAAGGATTTTAAGCTGTTCCTGGGCGGCAGGGCGGTAAATATCGAGTGACGCCATCAGCACTTTTTTATTGTGCTTTTCGGTCAGGATTTTTGAAATTTTAGCCGTAGAAGTGGTTTTACCGGAACCTTGCAAACCCACCATAAGATAAGCACAAGGCGGCGCGCCAAATTGAAGCTCTGACGCTTCGCTACCAAGCATCTCAACAAGGGCATCATGAACGATTTTAATGACTTGTTGCGCAGGGTTCACACCTTTGACAACCTCGTGCCCGACGGCGCGGTCTTTGATTGTGGCAATAAAATCTTTAACGACAGGAAGGGCAACGTCAGCCTCAAGCAAGGCAATACGGATTTCACGGGAAACCGCCATCACGTCATTTTCACTCAAAGAGGCTTTACCTCTGAGTTTTGAAAATACACCACCTAATTTTTCACTTAAGGAATCAAACATTATTTACCGTACTCCTCTTGCCCACTGGCGATTTTGAAAGAGACTATGTAGCGCCACAGTATATAAATCATCATAAATGTCATTGCCAGAACCATACCCATGTTTGAAGGTATATTTTCAAACAAAGAATTATAATCTTCTTGTGTTGCGGATTCGGGCATGAGATCTGGGTTTGCGCTAATGTATAAATGGATATCGAGCGCACCGCCGAACATGCCAAAAATAAGGCCGATTAATATGGATTTTATGGTAATAGGTAATCCGAGGCAGATATATCTTATTAAAAAATCTTTTCCATCGCCCGTATTATTAATTTTAAAGCTCATAAATATTATTAAGAAAGATATGGTTAGATAAACTATATCAGCCGCATAATCATGTAATGTTAAGGGCGGTCGAGTTGACCAGATATTATAGCCAAACGTTGCCGTTAAGAATACTGACATTAAAATAGTTGTGAAAAGCAAATAAAGCATCTGCTGCTTTTCCGACACAAAGCCTTTGTGCAGATCATGCGCCAGTTTTTTATCTCTCCAAAAATACATATCCGTATTCAAACCTTCATAACCAAAGTAGCCGCAGTGAGCGTAAATTCGCCGACTGCGGTGTACCGCTAAGCACTGAAAAACAGCTTTTCCAGTGGAAATTTCGGGTAAACTATGCTTAATGTGCCCTCATGTCAAGCATTTTGCCTATGCACTTCGTTATTCGTCGCTTTCGTACTATATGTACGCTACGCTTCTCTATCCTAGTGCAAAAACAAAATGAAGATAAGCTGTTATAGGGAATATGATTATGAAATTCAGGAAGATGCACGGTTTAGGGAATGATTTTGTCATTTTTGATGCCCGCACAGAAGATTTATTCATCACGCCCGATGATATGGCGTTAATCGCCGATCGTCATTGGGGGGTGGGCTGTGATTTGATTACGGTGATTGATGCCTCTGAAAAGGCGGATGCTCAGGTGTTCTTTTTTAATGCTGATGGATCAGACAGCGCAACGTGCGGCAATGCGTCGCGCTGCGTTGCGGATATCATTATGAATGAAACCGGTAAAGATAGCTGCACGTTAGAAGCGGGCACACGCACTCTGGAATGCACGAGAAAAGATGATCTTGTGCAGGTGAATATGGGCGCATCTAAAGATACTAAGGATATGGATTTATCTTATGGCGGGGTAGAGAAGCCTGTCGCCGTTGATATAGGTAACCCGCATCTGGTGTTCTTTGTGGATGATATAGAATCTGTGGATGTTGAGGATGTTGGTGCGCATTTTGAAACGCATGATGACTTCCCGGAGCGTACTAATGTGGAATTTGTACAAGTGATTGATAAAACGCATTTGCGTCAAAAAACCTGGGAGCGGGGCGTCGGTGTCACCGAAGCCTGCGGTTCCGGCGCGTGCGCTGTTGCGGTTGCAGCGATCCACCGTGAATTGTCAGAGAAAAAAGTCGAGATTGAACTCGATGGTGGTCTGATGACCATTGAACAAACCGATGGCGGTGATCTGTTGATGACTGGCCCCGTGGCGTATGTTTTTGACGGGAAAATCGCTGCGTAGTATACTCGGGTAACTATAAAAAATAAGGGGCGCTGATGGCGGCTGGGTACGATATCATAGGTGACATTCAAGGTGAGGCGGAAGCTCTCGAAACACTTCTTCAGGATATGGGGTATGTTGAGGGTGAGAGCGGCTATACGCATTCTGATGGAGACCGGAAGGCAATATTCGTTGGTGATTATGTCGATCGCGGGCATGGCAACCAAAGGGTGCTGGAGATTGTCCGTTCTATGGTGGAATCGGGCAATGCGCGTGCCATCATGGGAAATCATGAACTAGACCATGTGCGCTATGCGACAACGGGCCCGAACGGAAAATATGTTATTCCTCATGACGGGATAAGAGACACGTTTTTAAAAACCTGTTTGGATGAATTGCCGTTCGGCTCAGAGGAGCATCAGGAGATGGTTGACTGGTTTAAAACCCTTCCAGTTATGGTCGAAACCGATGATTTTGTGGTAATCCATGCCAGTTATGATGTGAATTCCATTGAAGAACTTAAAGCAAATTTGGGAGAGGATCATACGCTTCCCGAAGGGGCATTCGGTTCTGAAAAATTATCGCGTTCTTTCAGCAATGCAATGAGTACAGCCATTAAGGGGCCGAGTATAGGCTTGCCGACAGGGATCAAGGACTCTCTTGTTGAACATGAAAGATCCACAACAGGTGAGGTTGGTTTCACAGCGGAGCGAGGTATTAGGCGTGTCTATTGGTGGAAAGAGGGCGAAGGCAGCCCGCAAGAAGTTTTGGGGCTGACGGAGTTGAATTTATCTGATGAACATACCGCGCAGCTTCAAAGGGTTATGGATCGCAGAACTCAAAATGGGCACGGAATATCCGGTCCGGAGAAGCCTGTGTTCTTTGGTCATTATCATCTTGGCGATGATCCGCATTTAACATCTGATCGTGCCGTTTGTTTAGATTTTAGAGGCAAAGTTACGGCTTATCGGCACAATGACGGTGATGGAAAGAACGTTTTTGCAGACCGCATCGTTAGTGTTGATGTGAAGGAATCAGCAGAACAGAATTTAGATTTTTAAATGTCTAATAATCCTTTATTATGGGATTTTTTGGTTAGCTAGGTGACGTATCGTTATCTATGACACCAACATTATCCGGAGCGCCGCCTTTAACTCGGATATAGCGGTCATATTCATATCCATTTTTATATAAAAAAAGCAAACTTTATATTCTCTGTCATTAAGGCTTTGACGGGAATGCACAGTTTATGTAAGAAACAGCAATGAGCAGTTCGGAGCCGCAGGTCAAAACATTTGGATGCCGCCTCAATTTTTATGAGTCGGAGGTCATGCGCGACCATGCCAAAAATGCAGGGTTAGAGGATGCGATTATCTTCAACACCTGCGCAGTGACAAAAGAAGCTGAGCGTCAGGCACGTCAAGCCATTCGCCGCGCGCGTAGAGAAAACCCAACGGCTAAAATCATCGTGACGGGCTGCGCTTCGCAGATTAACCCCGAAGGTTATGGCGCGATGGAGGAGATCGACCAGATTATCGGTAATGATTTGAAGTTGAAGGCTGAGAGCTGGGGTGGGGAAAATGAACATGCCCGTATTTTGGTCAATGACATTATGTCGGTCACTGAAACGGCGAGCCATCTGATTGAAGGGTTTGAAGATAAATCCCGTGCTTTCCTGCAAGTACAAAATGGGTGCGATCATCGCTGTACCTTTTGTATTATCCCTTATGGCCGTGGAAATTCCCGCTCCGTTCCTATTGGTGTGATTGCCGAGCAAGTCAGAGCCTTGGTGGAGCAGGGGTATAACGAGATTGTCTTTACTGGTGTGGATGTTACTTCCTATGGCCCTGATTTACCGGGGAAGCCGACTTTGGGGCAAATGATAAGGCGTGTGCTTGCACTTGTCCCCGATTTACCACGCTTAAGGCTGTCCTCGCTTGATCCGGTGGAGATCGATGAGGATATGTGGCGTTTAATCGCCGAAGAACCGCGTTTTATGCCGCATTTGCATTTATCGCTACAGGCGGGCGATGATATGATCCTGAAGCGCATGAAACGTCGCCATTTACGCCAAGATGTGATTGATGTGTGTAATCGCGCGCGTGATGTGCGTCCTGACATGGCGTTTGGTGCGGATATCATCGCAGGCTTTCCAACAGAAACAGAAGAAATGTTCCAAAACTCCCTGAAGATTGTTGAGGAATGCGATATCACCTATTTGCATGTATTCCCGTATTCCGAGCGTGAGGGCACGCCAGCGGAACGTATTCCCAATAAAGTGCCTGTGCCAGAACGTAAAGAGCGCGCTGCGCAATTAAGGGCACTGGGCGAAGCGCAAGTTGAAAAGCTGTTGCAGCGTAACGTCGGAAAAGAGCATAATGTTATTGTCGAAAAAGGCGGCGTTGGCAGAACTGAAAACTTTCTGACAGTCAATATGCCGCAAGAGCTAACGACGGGTTCTATTAACCGTATTAAAGCAACTGGCATTTCTGGCAGTGCTTTAGAGGGCTCTATTATAACATAAGGCGGATCTATGATTTTACGTGCGTGTTTAATTCTGAGTTTTGCACTTCTTAGTTTTGAAGCACAGGCACAAGAGATCGCTGTGTGTGATTCATTTAAGGAAACACCAACTAAGATTGATGTGCTTCTGGATGATAAAAAATTCTGGAATATTGATCGTTTTTCTTCTGATGAATTAAAATATTATCGCGAGAAGAGCTTTAATAAATGGAAGTATCAGCAAGATAATCAATTTTGGATATCTGATGCCGATAAAAGCATCGGCGGGTTCTATCGTGCCGGCATGGGGGTTGATATCACCTATGGGTTTACGATTAAACACTATGAGGGGCAGGGCGAAGAGCTTGCATGCGTTTTCATTGATTACGTGAAGGCTACGGTTCACTTTAATGGCGGTGTTTTCATGGATTCTGTATATGATCAATTAGAATGCAGAGAGCTCAAAGAGCTCTCATACGAACATATGAGGAAACGCTATTCCATCGGGGTTGGTGCCGCCATAAACGCACAGGTTGGCATTATTAAAGAGCTCCCGAAAATATTACCAGAGATGGAATATGCGGCCGTTAAAAGGGAGGATGCATTAGAAAAAGTAGATAGGATTAAGAAAGCGCTGCAAGCGAGAATGAAGTTCTATGAAAATGAAATGCGGGATGAAATCATAGAGATCAATGAAAACTTTGTTGTACCGGAAGATTTGGAGAATAGATTTTCACAGTGCGTAAAAGAGATTCCTGTCCGATATAAAGACAAGGCTCAATAAAAACCTAAAATCAGGGTGTGCTTTGTCATGAAAAGTCGTATGATTATCTTTAATCAAGGAGACATGAACCATGGTTTTTTGGCGAAGAAAGAAAAATGTAGAGCAGCACGACCAAGAGGCAAAAGAGCAGGAGCTTTTACATCCTAAGGGTGAGCCCGAGTTAGAGCCGACAACTGATTATGAGCCTGACTTGGAGAATGATGATATCCAAGACGAGCTGCGTGAGACTGAAAACGATGTCATCGATGATCTTGATATCGTGCCGACGCCAGAGCCGGAAATTATACAGGTGGAAAAGCCGACTGAGGATGATCCCGATGTTGACCATTCGGAAGAGGGTGGATGGTTCTCAAGGATGACCAAGGGGCTTGGGAAGTCTACCAACAAAATCACACAGGGTTTAACCGATGTTCTGACCAAATCTAAACTGGATCAGGATACGTTAGATACACTTGAAGAAGTTCTGATCGAGGCCGATTTGGGGCCAAAGACAGCCGCGCGGGTTATCGAAGAATTTTCAAAAGACCGTTTCGGTAAAGATATTAGCGAAGAAGAAATCAGAGAAGCCTTAGCGGATACGATGGCAAACATATTAGAGCCAGTCGCCAAGCCTTTATCCATTGATAAACCTGCCGATGGTCCGTTTGTAATGTTGGTGTGCGGTGTAAATGGTGCAGGTAAGACCACGACCATTGGTAAAATGGCAAAGCAGTTCCAGAAAGAATATAACAAGTCTGTTATGATTGCGGCGGGGGATACATTCCGTGCGGCCGCTGTAGAGCAGCTTAATGAATGGGCGAAACGTTCAGGCGCGGAATTCTTTTCACGTGATATCGGGGCAGACGCAGCGTCCGTTGCCTATGAGGCGTATGAAAAGGCCAAAGCGGATAATGTTGATATTCTGATGATTGATACGGCAGGGCGTTTGCAGAATAAAAAGAACCTGATGGAAGAGCTTGAAAAGATCATCCGTGTTCTGAAGAAAAAGAACGAGGCTTTGCCCCATGCGACTATTCTGGTGCTGGATTCCACAACCGGGCAAAACGCTTATTCTCAGCTTGAAACATTTAAGGAAATGGTTGATGTCACTGGCCTGATTGTGACCAAACTTGATGGATCAGCAAAGGGCGGCGTTCTTATTGGCCTTGCGGATCAATTCGGTGTTCCCGTTCATGCGATTGGCGTCGGTGAAGGGATAAGGGATTTACGCCCGTTTGCCGCGCGTGATTATGCCTGTTCTTTAATGGGTATAAATGCTGATTAATTCATTGAATTTTAACATTAAAACGGCACAATACACCTATGGTTACAAAGATGAAGACCTTCAAAACGCAGCGTTATAAAGACGCAGGTGATGCGTTAAAGGCAGTGAGCGATATATATGAAACCAATACGCAATATCTGCGTGATTGTTTTGATGCCTATTGTGATGGTGATATGCCTGAAAAGACCAGTGCGTATTACCCGTATGTTCGTGTGACCACAATTCAGGCCAAGCGCGAAGATAGCCGTTATTCTTACGGCTTTGCACCGCGTCCGGGTACATATACGACAACGGTGACGCGTCCGGATTTATTCGGGGAATATTACCACAAGCAATTTAGTTTATTGATTAAAAACCACGATATTTCGATCGAGGTTGGTGTCAGTGATACGCCAATACCATTGCACTTTGCGCTGGGGGAGGATTTCCATCTGGAACGTGATCTGGATGATGATAAGGTTAATGAACTCCCTAATTTCTTTGATGTTCCAAATCTTGACATTATGGATGATGAAATTGCGAATTGTACTTATCAGCCATCTGCGGAAAACCCTGATGAACCGCTTGCGCTGTTCTTTGCGCCGCGCGTTGATATCAGTTTGCTGCGCTTGAAACATTATTGCGGGACAAGGCCTAAACATTTTCAAAACTATGTCCTGTTTACCAATTACCAATTCTATATCGATGAATTTGTCACGATGTGTCAGGACATGATGCGTAAAACCGATGATCCTGCGCTGAAAAAACAGCGCATGGAATATACGGCGTTCGTACAGCCCGGTGATAAAGTCATTTTAAACGAGAATATTGACGATCATACCGAAGAAGCCGATGAGGGCGTTAGCCTGTCGCGTTTGCCACAAATGCCGGCTTATCACCTGAAACGCGCCGATGGTTCCGGTATTACGATGGTGAATATCGGGGTCGGGCCGTCCAACGCGAAAACCATCACTGATCATGTGGCCGTTCTGCGTCCGCATGCGTGGTTGATGCTAGGCCATTGTGCCGGGCTTCGCCAATCGCAACGTTTGGGCGATTATGTTTTGGCACATGGGTATTTGCGCGAAGATCAGATTTTAGATGAATTTTTACCGCCCAGTATTCCCATTCCCGCACTCGCAGAGATTCAGCAAGCCCTAGAGGCCGCTGTTGCATCTGTAACAGGAAATGAAGGATATGATCTTAAAAAAATTATGCGCACAGGAACGGTGGCGACAACGGATGATCGTAACTGGGAGCTTAAATCTTACCTGACGCAGAACAGGCGTTTAAGCCAGAGTAGGGCAATCGCCCTTGATATGGAATCGGGAACGATTGCGGCGAATGGATTTCGTTTTCGCGTGCCTTACGGCACGTTGCTCTGTGT
>CAXHFH010000083.1:0-11066 GCA_964015995.1 uncultured Alphaproteobacteria bacterium | reverse complement strand
GTCAAATGAACAAAAAAAGATACACTGAAAATTGGCACAAGATTGTCTCTGTACTTTTTTATCTTGTTTTTGTGCTGGCGTTACTTGTCCCGCTTGGGTTTACTGATCCTGATTTGATGCTGATTGACTATCCCGCAAAGCCAAAGCAGGAATTTTTTGTTTTTAATGTCTGGTTTTATTTTCAGCCATTTATGGAATTTATCTTTATTTCTATGGCCTGTGTGTTGCTTGGCCTTTTGATATTCGGGGCAATGAAGGTAAAAACGCGTGCCGTTATTTGGTTGGTTATTCTGGCCTGTATATATGTGCCGTTCTCATTTTATTTATATTTATTGCCTTACTTTTTTGACTTTTTATCTGACTCTCTTCAAGTGGGGATCAGAAAAATTATATGTGAACGTCACCACACAGGCATTGTCGCCACGAATGTAAAATATTTATATGACTGCCCGTTGGGCGCTTACACCGTGATATTCGTGGTGATTAAAAACTTTTTCGTGTTGTTGAATTTAACGGTTTTATCGGCCGCGAGCGGATTCATCTTTATGTATATGGCGCGTACGTTTCAAGATGCTGCGGATTATATTAATTACAACAGGTATTTATATTTCTGCCTGCCGATCTTTGTCGGGTTTTTGCCGATGGTGATGATTATGAGCCTTGGACATTTGTTTGAGCTTCATGCTTATCTGATTTATCAGGTTTTGATTATGGCGGCACTCACTCTCTCATTTTTGCCGATTATCATTCATACATGCAACGAAGTTAATCCCTATGGTGTTGTGGATTTCAAAATTAGAAAAATATATACGTTGATCGGTGCATTTTTCCTGACACTTGTCTCTGCCGGTATGATTGTCTTAAGCGTTGTGGTCTTTGAATATGATACGCTCTATTTGTTCATGCTTCATGGCACGATGGAGTATAAGCTTTTGTTTGCATCATTCTATTTATTCTTTGTGATTATGCTGCTGCTGATGGCAGCCAGTTTCAGGGATGATGGGTTTTCGTTTACTGATATGTCTCTGGTTGTGTTTACCGCCTGTGTTATGGGGGGTGTTTTGGTGGGGACATTGTCGGATGCGCTCGCGAAAGTACATTATGTGTGGCAGGTGAATGATAAACTGATCAGCCGAAATGTGTATGATGCTTGCGTTAAAAAAGATGATCGCTGTCCGTACACGCTACTGCTTGACACATTAGAATAATGTGAGCGAATGATCGCCATCTGGGCGAGCTGAGATATCTAAAACAAAGGAAGTCATGTGCCCAAAGCCAAGCGCGCTAAACCAGAAAAAATAATTAATCTGGCCTTACAGGGGGGTGGTGCGCACGGTGCGTATGCGTGGGGCGCACTGGATAAATTGTTGGAAGATGGGCGCATTGATATCGATGGTATTTGTGCAACCAGTGCGGGCACGATGAATGCCTGTGCGGTGGCGTGGGGTATGCATAACGGCGGGCCGGAAAAAGCACGTGAAGCGCTCCATGACTTCTGGTGGGGCATTCATAGCGCAGGGCTGAAGGCTAATCCGGTGAAACAAATGCCTTGGGAAAAATACTTGCCTTGGGGCGGTGATGATTCTTTTTCCTACTTCATGTTTGATTCCATCACTCGCGTTTTATCGCCCTATCAGTTTAACCCGTTTGATTTTAACCCGTTGCGTGATGTGCTTCAAAAAACGATAGATTTTGAAGAATTACGCGCCTGTGATTGCATGAAATTATTCATCAGTGCGACGCATGTTCAAACAGGCAAGGTTAAGGTGTTTGATACGCATGAGATTACCCTTGATGTGGCGATGGCCTCGGCGTGTTTGCCGTTTCTGTTCAAGGCCGTGCAAGTCGAAGGCGAAGATTATTGGGATGGCGGCTATGTCGGAAACCCAGCGCTTTACCCGCTTTTTTATAAAACGGATACGCGTGATGTTTTAATCATGCATATAAACCCTATGGAGCGCGCGGAAACCCCAACAACCGCGCCTGACATCATGAACCGCATTAACGAAATCAGCTTTAATGATTCACTATTGAAAGAAATGCGGGCCATTGCCTTTGTGAAGAAGCTGATCGAGCATGACATGCTCAAAGATGAACATAAAAATAATTTCACCAACGTGCTTGTGCATTCTATACGTGCAGATGATGCGATGCGTGATTTATCGGTGGTCAGTAAGTTTGACTCTGATTGGAATTTTCTGACTGATTTACACAATAAAGGGCGCGATGCCATGACGGCTTGGTTGGATCGGCATTATGATGATATCGGTGTGCGTGATACGGTAGATTTACATGCCGAATTTCTGGATTCTAATACGCAAATTTTTGAGGCAAGTAAGAGCCCTCACAATCATGATGATCAGCAAACGAAAAAGAAACTCAGGTAGAGAAACAATAGAACGTAGCCGTTTCCTTGCACTTTTGTGCGCTGTCTGATACCTATAACATCATAAAATATTGCAACGCACAAAAAAACATAAGGGAGAAGTTTGTTATCACCGACCTTAAAAAGGATCAGGTTTATGTCCTCGCTACAGATTTGGATGGGACATTTTTAGAAAGTACAGATAGACAAAAAGATAAATTATATGAATTTTTGCGGGATAAACCTAATTTCTTATTAGTGTTTGTTACGGGGCGGAATACGGAGATTATTCTGCCTATATTGGACGATATGTTCATTCCTACTCCGCATTATATCATTGGAGATGTCGGTGCCACAGTAATAGATGGCGAAACACGCGAACATATTCAACCTCTTCAAAATATCATTTCCACAAAATGGCAAGAAGCACTTAGTGATATCTCGGACATTGAGGGACTTCAACATCTTGAAAGACAAGATCAGCCACAAGAACGCAGGATGTCATTTTACGTTGAGCCAGATAAAACGCCTGATAATTTGATATTAAGCCTGCAAGAACGTAACTGTGATACTTTATATTCGAACGATATTTATCTCGATATTTTGCCCAAGGATGTCAATAAAGGTTCTACGCTGCGCTCTCTGATCGATCACCTTGGTGTAAGTCACGATAATGTTATGGTTGCCGGTGACACGATGAACGATCTGAGTATGTATGAGGCTGGATATAAAGGTGTTGTTCTCAACAATGCTGAACCGCTTTTGAAAGAAGCGGCTAAGGAATTTGAAAATTCTTATTTTTCCAAAGGTAATGGCACAGATGGTATTTGGGAAGCTTTACAGCACTTTTCTATGGCGAAAAAATCGACGTCTACGCAGGATAACATTCAATATGGCGATTCTGACCTTGTTATGGTTTATCATCGCCTTCCTTACCGTGAAGTTGAAGAGAATGGTGAAAACGTACGCAAAAAACACAGCAGTCCCAATGGAATTTTACCTACGCTTTTGGGGTTTTTCAGCGAAAAGCAAAAAGGATCATGGGTAGCGTGGTCATTGGCAGAAAATCGTTATCCGGAAAATTTCGAAGAGCATGTTGTCGTTGATAAGGACAAGTACGAGAACTTGAAAGTATGCCGCATACCACTCACTAAAAAAGATGTTGAAATTTTCTATGAGGTGTTTTCAAAGGAATCGTTTTGGTTATTATTGCATTCCTTCCATGAGCGTGTAGTTTTTAATCATGAGCATTGGGCTCACTTTTTAGAAATTAATCGTATATTTGCTGAAAAAGCGGCGCAGGAAGCTGCCAAAGATGCCGTTGTTTGGATTCATGACTATAATCTATGGATGGTGCCGGAATATTTGCGGCAATTACGCCCTGATGTGAAAATCGCCTTTTATCACCACACGCCATTTCCGTCGGCTGATATTTTCAATATGGTGCCTTGGCGTCGTGAAATCGTACATTCGTTGTTACAATGTGATTATGTCGGCTTTCATATCCCGCAATATGTCGATAATTTCGTTAATGTTGTACGTTCAAATTATGTGACTGAGGTGAATGAGCGTACTAACGCAATGCCGCGTTTCAAGACGTATGACTGTGCGATTGGCGTGGATCGTTACGTTTCATCGCTGACGACTGAACTAAATACAGTTCGTATGGGCGCACATCCGGTCGGCATTAATTGTAAAAATATTGAAGATCTGGTGAATACCGACAAAGTTCAAAAGCTCTATGAAAAAATCAAGGAAGAAATTGGCGATCGCAAATGTATTCTTTCGATTGAACGTACAGATTACACTAAAGGGCCGATTGAAAAACTCAAAGCGTATGAAAAGTTTTTGGAAGACTACCCAGATCAACATGGTGAAGTTTCGTTTATAATGGTCTGTACACCGCCAGCCAAAGGTATGAAGATATATGAAGAAATTACGCAGGACATTGCTTATCATGTTGGTGTCATAAATGGACGTTTCGGGCGTTATGATTGGACACCCATCCACTATGTAAGTCGTATGATTCCGTTTGAAGATGTGATTGCCTATTACAAGGCTGCAGATATTGGCTGGGTTACGCCCTTGCGCGATGGTCTAAATTTGGTCGCAAAGGAGTACGTGATAGCTAAACATGCTGCAGATATTAGCGGGGCGCTAGTGTTATCAGAATTTGCAGGTGCTGCAGTTGAACTTCATGGAGCATTTCTTGTAAACCCTTATGATTTAAATGATATGTCTCAAACTTTATATCGTGCACTTACTGTCAAAAAAGATGATAAGGATGCGCGCATTGCGAGGATGGCAAATATAATAAAAACCTACGATGTTAATGAATGGGGTAGGGATTTTCTTGAGCATGTGAACAACACCACAATTAAGAATGACGAGCTCTCAAAAGCTGCGTGAGCTTTATACGCACATTTAAATTAAACAAGGATAGAGTGTGAAAGAGAGAGAAGACACAAAAGGCGATAACCATTCTTATAGGGAGGTTTGCTTGCAAGGCGTGGTAGCAAAAGAAGCGCATAAAAAAGCCTTAGAGCACACTAATTAAGGCCTTGGAAATTTGTCCTGATTGTCTCGAAGCACAAAGACTTAAAGAAGATATCGAAGAAGTATTAACGTCTAAATAGTTTACAAAAATATTGTTCTCGTTTAAAAGTCTCAAACGCATTATGTTTCTTTATGATATAGTGTTTACCATGTAGGGGTATAGCTCAGTTGGTAGAGCAACGGATTCCAAATCCGTAGGTCCCGGGTTCGAGTCCTGGTGCCCCTGCCATTCAGTATACGTTTCACCGACAATAAAGAATATTTAGCCGTGAGGCCTGCGCGTTGCGGGGTTTCGTCATCAATCACATTCTATCGAACAGCAGAGCATCGTTTTTCAAGCCCAATATCATCCATTTTCTTTTGAGGCACTTTTTGTGGTAGTGTCGCAAAATTTATCTGAGATTGAAACGTCCCTATAAAAGTAAATGGCAGCACTAAATTTTTAATTTTATCTTGTACTTTATTTTCAAAGATGTTTTAGGTGTCCGCGCATACGAAATATATCAAAAAGACGACTAAAATAATGGAAATAAACTTATACGATTTATTGGTTAATGATAAGGTGCTTGTAATTTTTACAGTTATAAGCATGGGCTATATACTAGGGAAAATAGATCTTTTAGGATTTAAACTAGGTAGTATTACCGGTGTACTGATTGTGGGACTTTTATTCGGTTCATTTGGTTTTGTGGGGGTGCCTGAATTAGCCACGTTCGGATTTACAATTTTTATATTCTGTGTGGGCCTTCAAGCTGGCCCTAGCTTTTTTGCGGCTTTCGCATCTGACGGAGCAAAATACGTAACCATTTCATTTATTGTTGCTATTTCCGCCGTTACCTTATGTCAGATATTTGCTATTGTTTTTGATATGGAGCTTGGGCTGGCCGCTGGTATGCTGGCTGGTTCTTTAACAAGCACGCCGACCCTTGTGGGGGCTCAAGATGCCGTACGGGGTGGTTTAGTAATAATGGCTAATGGTGTGTCAGAGGAGCAAGCTATTAAGAATATTAGCGTTGCTTATTCTTTGACTTATCTATTCGGAATTGGCGGGTTAATGCTAATTTTTAAATTCATCCCAATAATTTTTCGGATTGATCTACCTGCGGAAGCCAGGAAAATATCCTCGGTTAAGACGAATAGAAAATCCATCAATGAAAATAATTTGCCGATGGTTAGGACCTATAAAATTGATAGCGATAAATTAGTTGGCAAAAGAATTGCTCATATTCAAGAACAGACAAAACAATACTTTACAGTTTTAGGCATTCGTAGAAATGCAAAAATTATAGAGGTGGAGAATGAAACGGTTTTAGAAAAAGATGATGTGATTTCAGTAATAGCGTCAGTCGCACAGCATAATCTTGCAAAAAACAATAAAATGCCAGAAGTCTTTGACAAAGAACTATTAAACTTCAGAATTCGTACTAAAGAAATTGTGGTAACACAGTCTGATTTTATTGGAAAAAAAATACAAGAACTGCATCTTGAATCAGAACATGGATGTTTTCCATTGGGCATTGTGCGCTTAGGTATTGAACTTCCGATTAGTAAAAACACCATAATACAAAAAGGGGATAAGATAGAAGTTATAGGAGAAGATACGCGCATAACTAAACTCAGTGACACATTGGGAACGCTTGAAACTGATTTAGAAAAAACAGATTTATTGACGTTATGCCTCGGAGTAGCCTTAGGACTTCTTCTTGGAACAATTGTTATAAATTTCGGTGAAATATCAATCGGATTGGGGAGCGCCGGAGGGTTGCTCATCGTTGGTATTCTTATTGGGTTCTTTAGATCTGTTCATCCAACGTTTGGTGTTTTTCCGCGCGCTGCAAGAAATATTATGATGGATTTTGGCATCGTACTCTTTATGTCTGCAATAGGTTTAAACGCAGGAAGTGAAGTCTTGGGTGCCTTATCATCGGTAGGGTTTATGCTTATATTGTGTGGCATGAGCATAACAATTATACCTGTTTTAATTGCCTTCTTATTTGGCCGTTATGTGATGAAAATGAACGCCGCTCTATTGCTAGGGTCTATAACCGGATCAATGACAAGCACACCATCTTTGAATCTTGTGAGCGAAGCGGCGAATAGTCAGGTGCCTGGATTAGGTTATGCTGGTAGCTACGCGTTCTCAAATGTTATTTTAACATTCTGCGGTGCCTTAATGGTTTTTCTGTAAATGTTACGTATATATCCCACGTTAAACTTTTCTAGCGGTCCAAGCCCCGTAGTGTTTTATTATAATCACTCATATGTTGTAGAACACTAATAACTTGATCAGTATGTTCTTCATGGTCACCTAAAACAGGAATATGAGTAAATGCCACGGGTACGTTTCCATTTTTGGTTGCCCAGTTCATACTTTGTAAATATACTTGGTTACAATAATAGCCGCCGATAAGGCTACTTGTTAATTGATCGTCCATCTGTGAAACGAAGTCAGAACGAACTTTGTTTTTAAACAAATGTCGTAAAGGTAATGTGCTAACGAAAGTATCGTGAGCATATGGTTCTATCTTAATATCCTCAGGAAACGCTAGGAGGTGCTCTCCCATAGATAATATGCCTGAAGGTTTTTCGGCTTCTAACGTTTCTAGAAGCTCAGGTATTGCGTCTTTTGTCGTTGGCAATGTTTTATATAGAAAACTATCACCATTGACTTTTTCTATTTCACTCATAACTTGCGCGCTAGCATTTGCACGGCGAACCCAAGCCCCGATCAACCCAAAAGGTTCAAATGCTGTGATTAGAATTCTACTCATTAAACTACTCTAAATTCCCTATCATAAAATCAACTCTATTTTTATTCCGACAGTACGCAAATATACCAGCTTTAATAAATACTAAGAATTTGACTTTGAGCATGGTTTTTCTATAGCATGGTCCCTATATAGCTGATTATAAAAAAAATAGGTATCAAAGAATACCTCTATAAAAATGCTAGGGTGAAAATAATGTCAAATCAGAATGATATCAATTTTGAATCTGGATCAATGAGCGCTGTTAGCGATCAACCCTATGATAATGGGCTTCGACCTGAAGACTTTGTCCAACTAGAAAAGGATAGACAGCGCGCTGCTCTTTTAGCGCGTGAGGGAGATAGTGTTAAAATACAAGAGTTTAGAGATTCTGCAGGATTTTTGTACCTGATGGAACTATTTATGGGGATCGAGGATGATGAGGCCCTAGCCACAGAAGAGGCAACCAATGAACTAGCGCTGGCACTTGGCCTAGAAACGAACGCGCTTCTAGAATTACAAGATGAAACTTTCAAAGCAGTTGCAGGCCTTGAGCCTGTAACATTTTCTGAAACTGTGAAAAGCTTAAGGTTAGGTGAAATATCTGTTCCTCAAGCTGCAAGACAAACATTCAACAGTGCTCCAGGTGGAATATCGGAAGCTGAAATTGCCTCCGCTGCGGGTGTAATATCGCGACATGCCTCAACTGGAAATCCTTTGCTAGAAGTTATTGCGGCAAAGGAATCTGCAGGAAACTACAATGTAGTTTACGGCGGGAAAGAAATTAATTTGACAGGAATGAGTATAAATCAAGTGCTTGCATGGCAAGATGAGAGTGTTGCTAATGGAGCAGATTCATCCGCTGCAGGAAAATATCAAATCATCAGAAAAACGATGAGAGGTCTTGTTGAGGATATGGGGTTGAGTGGAAACGAGCGTTTTGATGAAGAAATGCAAGACCGCATGGCTATGAAGCTTCTTGAAGGACGCGGTTACTATAAGTTCCTTAAAGGTGAAATTTCCGAAACAGACTTTATGTTAAGAGTTTCAAAAGAATGGGCCTCTATGCCCAAAGATGCCAATGGGCGTAGTTATTACGCTGGTGATGGCCTAAATAAAGCTCATGAAACGCCTGCTAATCTTATAGCAGCTTTGCGTGCTACAAAAGAGATGGAGCTGAATGGTCCTGTAGAAAACCCTACATTGGTAGCCTCTGTCTCAGATCAAATAAATGCGCCCCAATCTGGGGCACAAATACTGACTTCTATATTTGGAAATGGTGACGGTACCGACTTCACGACTGGCAAAGTTGATCCGATAACGGATGGTTTATCCTCTGCATTCACATTGGATATCATAACTAATCAGGGCACCGACCAGATCGCTATGGTGACAATGGATGCATCTACAAGTGAATTAATAACGGATAATGTCACTTTTGAATCTGGCATGAAATTGTGAGCTAATTATGAGTAAAAGCGTTGGGCTAGATAGAAGTATGCCTTCGGCCAAAGAAGTAAATAAAAAATTCCAAGGTAATAGCGATCCTTTTCAGGATGGCCTTCCCGAATACCAACCTGCTTTAGATAACCGCGGAAATAGTTTTGAAGGCACTCACGATATTGATGTCGAGATGAATATGGTTGAGAATTTTGGGCTTTGGGCTGCACATATTCTTGAACTAGAAGAAGCTCAGGCTACAGAATTTGCGGCATCCTTAGTCACTCTTTGTCTTGAAGAGCCTGATTTCGATCTTATTAAGACGATACGGCATAAATTTGAAGCAGCAGGGCACTTTGCATTCGAAGAAGAAATGTCTGAGGCAATGGATCAAGCTTTGGATAAAGCAAAAAGCCAGGCTTATTCTTCTGACGCCAAGGAAGCGACAGCAAAGATACGCGATGTTGCGATGTTTTTTTTGCAAGCAGGGCGCAGCGATTATGATGACATGGGGGGCTATGAGGTTGGTGTTCTAAAACTCCAAAACTATAGTGCTGGTCCGTTAAAAAGAGAGTTTCGAATTCATAATAAAGCCCATGGTGAAAAGCAGGGAATTGACGGAGAAGGCCGTTACGACGATATTTTGGATTATGGGAGAGGTAGAATTTATGCGCAAACAGCCGAAGAGGTTGGGCTTCTCTGTGCAGCTATTGAATGCTGCTTTATTATGGATGTTGAATTGCCATATGGTGCTCGGATTATTGATGTGGAAAATAGATTTGAAAAACCAACTCCCAATGGGCATAGAGCGTTGAAAGCAAATATAGCAATTCCTTTAGAAAATAGTGCTCGCCCTTATCATATTATTGAGCTTCAGGTGCAGCATGAAGCATTCGAAAAAGAAATAGAAGCCAAAAAAACAGCCATGAATAATAAATATGGACTTACTTCTCATTCCGGTTATGAGCGTAGGCAATATATGAGGGGTAGGTTCAATGACCCGGATGATTATCATAATGATCCTGATGTTCCTATAAGCTGGGGGCCTGAGATTACAAAATTATATGGCCAAGTAATAAGAATTTGTCATCAAATTCATAACGACGCCAGTGCTAAATATGGATTGGATAATATTGATTTTGATCGTTATTATGAATTTCGGGAATCCAAACACTTTGCCAGTCTAGAAAACCATCGACCCGAAGAAGGTGTGTCTAGCAATAGGCAAGGAAGAAGTCGTTTAAAAGAGGTGTTGTCTCCCGATCCGGATTAGGTGCCCGTGCTTGTAGCGTATTATTAAGAATAATATTGAAAGGAAATTAAAAATGGATATACAGCTGCCGGATCAAGTAGAGGGGTCCAATCGTCGGTTTTTCTCTAATGATGGAACGCCTATCATCATCGACTATACAGAAAATGGAGAGCCGTTAGCCGCGCATCGTCTCGGTACGCAGGATGGCGGCTTTAAATGGCGGCCTTTGGAAGAAGATGTGTTTTTGGAGTTATACAATGAAGGTCACGAAATTCACGATATGTATGATTTTGACGACGTTATTGAGGCATTTGTTGAAGCTAGAATGCCATCTACAGATCAAGGGATGGATTTAGGGGCTTAATAAATGATGTCGTCAGAACCAGAAAACATCCTCCAACGTTATGAATATTTTTTACTTGGTAGTGTTCCAGTTAGAATTGCCTATAATCAAGATGACAATCCTTATATTGCTGAAGTGCCAAGACCCGATGATGGGGAATTAATAATAGACAATGAATACATTATAAGGATCTTGATGGAAGCACCTGACGATCTTTACCAAATTCCGCAGAATGAATATGAGGGTGCTTTGAAAATCATTCAAGACGCACGTAAATAGTCAGTATTGAAGCTTCATTTAAAAAGAAATGCCTATGTCCTGTCTCTTATACACATCTCCGAGCCCACGAGACGTCTGAGTATC
>CAXHFH010000082.1:0-11088 GCA_964015995.1 uncultured Alphaproteobacteria bacterium | reverse complement strand
GGCCCGATTTTAAAAAAAAGGGCCCGAATTATGGGCCAGATTCGCAATTTCTTTGACGCGCAGGACTTCCTTGAAGTAGAGACACCAGCATTACAAATCTGTCCTGTGATGGATGCCCATATACATGCCTTTAAAACAGATTTACTTGGTGTCGATCGCAGCGTCGAGCAAACAATGTATCTGCATACCAGTCCTGAATTTGATATGAAAAAATTACTGAGCGCAGGGATGGAGCGTATTTATCAGATATGCCATGTGTACCGTAATGCGGAAGGCTCTGCGTTACATTCCCCTGAATTTACGCTACTGGAGTGGTATCGTACTGGCGCAGACTATCATGACCTTATGGATGATTGCATTGAACTGTGCCGTAGTCTGGGCGTTGAAACATTTAAATATAAGAACCATGAATGTGATCCTTTTAAAGAGTGGGAGCGTGTTTCCGTATGCGAAGCTTTTGAAAAATATACGGAAATTGAGCTTCAAAATTATCTGGGTGACAAAGACTTATTCGCTCTAGCGGCGAACAATATAGGTATCCGTACAGTTGAAGAAGATGCTTGGGATGATATTTTTCATGCGATTATGGCGGAAAAAATTGAGCCTAATCTGGGGCAGGGCGTTCCGACTATTCTTTATGATTACCCGATATCAATGGCGGCATTGTCGCGTAAGAAAGAAAAGGATCCAAGATTCGCGGAACGATTCGAGCTTTATATTTGTGGTGTAGAAATAGCCAATGCGTTTTCAGAATTGATGGATGCAAAAGAACAGCGCGCACGATATGAAGATGAAATGGCATTAAAGAAAAAGCTATACGGCGAAACCTATCCGCCAGATGAAGAGTTTTTTAAGGCTCTGGAACATATGCCAGAGAGCGCAGGAATAGCATTAGGCGTTGATCGTTTGATTATGTTGGCAACGGACGCAGATGACATCAGTGACGTACTCTGGGCACCTGTTCATCGATTATAGCTGTTATCGTTTGCCGGACGTGGTGGGCAGGGATTACGCTTAACATTTGTGGGATACGCTGTGACGACTTCGTCTTTATCTCGCCCCAAAACAACGCGGACATTCACACCATTTTCATTTGATTCAGTTACAAAGTAGCCATTATTTTGCTTTTCCCAATCTGCATTATCATTCGCGGCGATTCGCTCAACCACGGAAACAATTTTATGGTCATCCCATGCTTCGGGGAATTCACTCTTACAAGCTTTGCCAACACCATATTTATGACCGCCACCTGAATGATCTCCATACAAAATATGTTTTTTGGCGCGCTGACTTAATGTGAAATCGTGTGATTCATTGTGCGTGATTTCAATCGCAGCAGTCTCCAGAGCCGTTTGATCGAATTCACCATTATAAAACGCAATTAAAAGTAGTAGCAAAATACTGGAGATAAAATATTTCAGGGCTTTATTCTGGCGCGGTTGCTTCATAGTTTATAGAACCTCAAAATCATCATCATCATAGGGTAGGGTGTTTATATCAACATCACTATAATCTGGCGGCGGTGTTTTATCAAATTGGACTGCCCTGATGGTTTTATGACTTAAAAATCAGTGCTTTACTGCATCTATGCATGCCATCTTTCACAGCCAAAGAATTGGCTGTGCTGATTAGTTTATGAACATCCCATGTATAGGAGCCATCTGATGTTTTTGTGGGCTTGGCATTGTTGCCGCACGGATTAGTCTTTGTAGATATCCATGATTTTGGCAAGCATATCGCGCGCGTCTTTGTTCTCACGTTGGAATGAGTTACGACCAATGATCGAACCGTTACCACCGCCATCACGAATGTCTTTCGCATCCTGATAGACGGCGTCCGCGCCTTTAGCTGCGCCACCGGAGAACACAACAATACGGCGCCCGTTAAAGCATGAACGTACAACTTCTTTTACACGTGCTGCCTGAGTGCTGACGTCGATGTTGTTCTCTTCAAACGCTTTTTGTGCTTCGGGCTGCATGATGTGATCAGTTGGCAGTTTAATCTTAATAATGTGCGCGCCGAGCAAGCATGCCATGTGCGCAGCGTATGCAATGACGTCCACTGCTGTTTCGCCTTCTTTCGTGACGCCTTCGCCGCGTGCGTATGACCACACAACAGACGGTAAACCAACATCCTTGGCTTCGCGGATCATGTCACGTACTTCTTCCATCATTTCAAACTGATTGTCGGAACCCGGATAGATTGTGAAACCAACCGCGCTACAGCCTAGCTCTAATGCATCTTGGACAGAGCCTGTGATGGCCTGATCACCATCTTGGTTTTTACCGGAGGCCAAAGAGTTTGAGCTGTTATATTTTAAAATTGTAGGAACTTGGCCTGCGAACGTATCGGCGCCGGCTTGGAGCGACCCTAAAGGCGCAGCATAAGCATTACAGCCAGAATCAATGGCAAGTTGATAGTGATAATGCGGGTCATAACCAACAGGGTTTTTCGCGAAAGAGCGCGCAGGTCCATGTTCAAATCCCTGATCAACAGGAAGGATAACCATTTTACCGGTTCCTGCCAATGCGCCGTTATTGAGCATACGCACAAGGTTGCCCTTAACGCCTGCATTTTCATTTTCGTAATTATCAATAATCTTTTTTACATCTGCTGATAGAGCCATGATCTATTCCTACACTTAAATTCTATGTTTTGTTTACGACAATACGTTTAAACAAATTTCAGGCAAAAGAAAAGGTCTCAAATTTACATTCAAGACCTAAGCTTAAGTTTTATAGTATTTTTTTTATTTTTATCCGTTGGTCATGCCGTTCGTAATGGTCTGTGCAACTTCATCGAAGTTGACTTCAGCACCATATAGAGCTGTCAGATTCATAGGCGATTGGCCATCAAAATCTTGAGCAGCGCCCATATTTAACTCAGCATTAACGAGAGGGTCTAAACTAGCCATCTTTTATCACTCCATCTTCTAAGAGCTTGTTATACGCTCTATTATCAGTTGTCGCAGGCCCGTTGTAGAGGTTATCCATTATCTCTGTTTTGGAAGCCTCCCCCTTATCATAGAGTGTCGCAATAATACGAGCATCTCGCAGAGTCGGGCGATCCTGCTTTAATACCTTTATATACCGATTCAAAAAATTTTGCAAACCTTGATGCGATTTTGGGAAGTAATCAAGCGCATTTTCCAATGCTCTTTTTGAATAGCCGCATGTTTCTAACTTTATGGCTCGGCCATCATCCTCGGCTTCTTGGCGAACGATACACCCGTAATTGAACAACCATTCAATCTCACGGTTCATTGCCGATTTACTGATTTTAAGGTTGCGCATAATTTCTGTTTGGGTGATTCCGGGGTTTTCATCAATCATATTCAGGACGAGCCCACGACGTAAAGATGAAGAGGGGTCGCTAGCCAAAGCCTCAACAAGATGATCGATCACAAGGCAGGACTTCTGCCCCCGTGTGGCCATTGCGCGTTTGGCTTGTAACTTCATCGGATTGATCATCATATTATTTTACATTAACTCAAAAAAACGGGCAACATTTCGTGGTATTTTATTCTCTCAAAAAAAAGCTGGCTCAAGAATATATCTTGAACCAGCTTTGCCACGGAGAACGGTTTAGAAGATAATCTTTAAATATTTTGTAGTTTAGTGTCAATATAAAAAGGATATTTGTATAATTAATACCCTGCTTTATGCATGGTCAGTGCGGTGTCTAACATACGGCAGGAGAAACCCCACTCATTGTCGTACCAGGCCATTACACGTACAAAATCACCATCAATAACTTTGGTGCCGTTCAAATTAAACATTGCCGAATGTGGATCATGATTGAAATCTGAAGAGACGCAAGGATCGTCATAAACACCAAGTACACCTTTTAATTTTCCATTTGCAAAAGTTTTAACTGCTTCATTGACTTCTTCAACAGTAACTTTTTTAGACGGCATAAATTTCATATCAACAAGTGAAACATTCGGTGTGGGAACGCGAATAGAAACACCATCAAGCTTTCCGTCCAGTTCAGGTAAAACTTTTCCAACGGCTTTTGCCGCACCAGTGGATGTTGGAATCATGTTGATGGCGGCTGCGCGCGCACGATATGGATCTTTGTGTGATGCATCGACTGTATTTTGATCACCCGTGTAGGCATGAATCGTTGTCATAAATCCTTTTTCAATGCCAATCGATTCGTTTAGGGCATACGCAACCGGCACTAGACAATTGGTCGTACAAGATGCGTTAGATACAATCTTATGATCTTTTTGAAGCAATTCATGGTTAACCCCATAAACGACTGTTAAGTCATCACCTGTTGCAGGTGCAGAAATTAGAACCTTCTTGGCGCCAGAATCAAGGTGGAGCTGTGCGCCCTCACGATCATTAAACTTACCCGTACATTCCATCAGGATATCTACATCCTCTTCACCCCAGTGTAGGTTTTTAGGATCACGATTACGAAAACGGCGAATGCGTTTGCCGTCTAAGATCATCGCATCGTCGCCATCGCGCTCAACGGTAAATGGCGCACGTCCATGTACAGAATCATACTTCAAAAGAGGAAAGAAGTTACCGCCCGGATCATTAATCGCTACGATTTCCAGATCATCGCGACCTGACTCTATTATAGCGCGTGCAACAAGACGTCCAATGCGTCCAAAACCGTTAATGGCAACTTTCATAGTCATGTGTAATCAACTCCGTATAATTTTTATGAGTGTTTTAAAGCTCTCGGTTTATTTTGCAAGTGCCTTTTCAACAGATTCAATAATCGCCTGACTTGTGATGCCGAAATGTTCATACAGATCAGATGCCGGTGCAGACGCTCCGAAGCTGTCCATACCAACGAATATACTGTGTCCACCGATCAAACGATCCCAGCTTTGACGAATGCCTGCTTCAACACCAACCTTGATGCTTTTGTTACAAATCAAGCTTTGAATATATTCCCCATCTTGCTCCCAGAATAAATCCAGACACGGGCAAGAGACCAAGCGAACGGCTTTACCTTGTGACGCGAAATGTTCATAAGCCTCATGTGCGATTTCAACTTCTGATCCTGATGCAAATAAAGTGATTTCAGGATCACCGCCGGTTTCTTTTAATATATACGCGCCTCTGGCTGTCAGGTTATCTTCACGATTATCACACAATGTTGGCAAACCTTGACGCGTAAGCGCAAGAACGGATGGTGCCGTCTTGTTGTTAATCGCAAGCTGCCAACTCTCGGCGGTTTCAATACCATCGCAAGGGCGGTAAAGGTAACAATTCGGAATTGCACGTAGCGCAGAGAAATGCTCAACAGGTTGGTGTGTCGGGCCATCTTCACCAAGGCCAATAGAATCATGTGTCATAACATGAACCACGCGCTGTCCCATTAAAGCACCCAAACGAATAGCAGGGCGTGAATAATCAGCGAACTGTAGGAATGTTCCCGCGTAAGGTAATAGGCCACCATGCAACGCTATACCATTCATAGCCGCGGCCATAGCATGCTCACGCACACCATAATTAATGTAATTTCCGCCGTAGTCATTACTGTCGATCACTTTAGATGCTGAAACTTTTGTATTATTTGATCCTGTTAAGTCAGCCGATCCACCAGTCAGAAGCCACAGGCGCTCAACGAGTTTCTCCAGACACATACCAGATGTTTGGCGTGTGGCTTTCTTTGGTTTTTCTGATGCGAAATTTTCCTTCAATTCAGCAATGATCGGATCGATTGCACCCGCGTAATCACCAGCATGCGCCTTTTGGAAACAGTTTTGCATATCATGAGACTGCAAACGTGTTTGCCACGCGCTCTGTTCTGCATTGCCTTGTGAGCCGATCGCGCGCCATAGCGCTAAGATATCTTCTGGTATTTCAAATTCGCCGTGTGGCCAACCTAAATTTTCGCGTGCGCCTTTAATTTCGTCTTCACCTAAAGGAGCACCATGAGATGATGAGCTGCCTTCTTTTGTTGGTGCACCAAAACCGATTTTTGTCTTACAGCAAATCAGGCTTGGTGTTTTTGTTTTTTGTGCGTTGGCGATTGCGGTTTCGATTGCGCCGTAATCATGACCATCAATATCTTGAACATCCCAGCCATAAGCCTTAAATCGGGCAGGGGTGTCATCAATAAATGTAAGGTCGGTTTTACCGTCAATGGAAATACCGTTATCATCATAAAGTACAATAAGTTTATTTAATTTCTGATGCCCCGCGAGTGAACACGCCTCATGGCTGATTCCTTCCATCAAATCACCGTCACTGGCGATTACATACGTATAGTGATCAACGAGGCTGTCATCATAGCGCGCATTTAAGATACGCTCTGCCAATGCCATACCAACGGCAGTCGATATGCCTTGTCCCAAGGGGCCTGTGGTTGTTTCAATACCTGCGTCATGTTCAACTTCTGGGTGACCTGCGGTAATTGCACCGAGCTGTCTGAAATTCTTAATTTGCTCCAACGTCATTTTCTCGTAGCCACATAGGTAATTAACGGCATAAAGCAGCATGGAGCCATGCCCTGCTGACAGAACAAAACGATCACGGTCTTCCCATTCAGGGTTTTTCGCATCAAATTTTAAAAATTTGGAATATAGCACTGTTGCAACATCGGCCATTCCCATCGGCATACCGGGGTGACCTGAATTTGCCTTTTGCACCGCATCCATGGAAAGGGCGCGGATAGCATTAGACATATCTTTAAGTTGTTGAGGGGATAAATCAGTATTTGATTGAGAGGAAATTGGTGCAGCGCTTGCGTTTGTCATTCGAAAAAACCTATAAATCTGTATATACGGAAAGTCGAAAACACCATGCAATGGTAAATCGTCAAGGTCAAGCCCCGAGCGTAAAATGCTGTGGTTTAATTCGAAAAAACCGCCTCATCGTCTTGACCTTACATGGGGTGAGTTTGGTAGGGTGTAGTGTATTAAAGTTACTTGTAAATCACTAGGGGTTCCCCACTCATGTCATCAATTAGATTTGCCTTGGAAAAACTCGATAATGCTGTTGGTAAGCTTGACGTATCAGTCAGCAGTGTCGAAAACGCACTTATGGACTACGTTCCGCTTGAAGAAGTTGCGCGTCAAATAGAGCAGGCAAAGGCCGAAACTGAGTTACGTGATGATTCAGGCAATGTCATCGACGTTGATTTTGTCGCCAAACGTCTGGATAAGGCAATCCAGACCGTCGAGGACATGCTGAAAGACGAAGGATAAAAACATGGCAGAAGTTACATTAAAGATTAATAATCGTGGATATGGATTATCTTGTGATGAAGGACAAGAGCCGCGCCTGAATGAACTGGCTGGCTATGTTGATTCACGGTTGCAGGATATCTCTGCGGCAGGTGCGGCGACCAACGATTCCCATCTATTCGTTTTAACAACGCTTGTTCTCGCCGATGAAATTTATGAATTGCGTGATGAAATGATTGCATTACAACACCAACTGCGCGACGCGCAGCAAGGCCTTCCCGTACAGCAACATAATCACGGTACACCACCTGAAGAAGAAGCCATGATCGCACAAGCCATAGATCAGCTAGCCGGCAAGATCGAGCGTATTGCCGGACGTATTCACGGCTCCGAGGCTGCTTAATCAAACTTTTGTGCTGTAAAATTTCTACATTTTTAAGAAAATCATGATATAACCCTTTCGTGCTGCGGAGTGCGTGCATGCGGCTTTATCTCGGTGGTCGATGCTTTTTCGCATAGGGAGCTGTCCCTGACTTTGCCCAATCGGTTCGCCCGGGGGGCTTAGTCATCACGGTGCCCACCTGACTTTCAGGACCCCGCGAAGATACCAAACGCACACGGCTCTCGCGGCACACTTTATTTAGTTTGGTTTTGTATATGAACGATAACGATAATATAGACATCAAAAAACAAGCCTTGCGCGCCGAAGCAAAAAGAACACGCGGGCTGTTGTCTTTAAACGCGGAAGAGCAAGAATCTCTGTGCTCTATATTCTTTGATCATATTGATATCGATGAAAATACTATCGTCGCAGCCTATTGGCCGAAGGGACGAGAGCTTGATACATTGATGCTGATTGATGCCATTATTGAAAAAGGTGCAAAAGTCACTTTGCCTGTTATTGAAAAAGATAGCCGCATACTTAAATTTGCACGCTGGCATGAGGGAATAGACATGACCACTGGTATGTTTGATGTCAGTCACCCTGTGATTGATGATGATACGCAGTGGTTAGAGCCTGATATATTCCTTGTCCCTTTATTGGCCTTTGATCGCCGTGGATATCGTCTTGGTTATGGCGGTGGATATTATGATTCGACCCTTACCGAATATAAAAATAGTAAAGAAATCACAGCCGTGGGGCTTGGCTATGCGAAGCAGGCATGTTTATTTAGCCTCCCTACGGAAGAACATGATGTGAAAATGGACTGGATTATCACCGAGCAAAATGCAACGCGGTTTTAATCTGCATTAGAAAGTATAACTATGAGAATTTTATTTGTTGGCGATATTATGGGCAGAGCAGGGCGTGAAGCGTTGGAAAAGTATCTGCCACAACTGAAAGAAGACCTGAATGTTGATGTCGCTATTGTGAATGGTGAAAATGCGGCACATGGACGTGGTATCACCGAAAAATTTTGCGCCCAATTTTATGAGTGGGGTACGGATGTGATCACCACAGGTAATCATGTTTGGGATCAGCGCGAGATTTTGAAATATATTACACGTGATCCGAAATTGCTGCGCCCCGCCAACTTTCCCGAGCCGACAACACCGGGAAATGGATTTTATTGTCATGAATTGATGGATGGGCGAAAAATACTGGTTGTAAATATGATGTGCCGTTTATTCATGGATGCACTAGATGATCCGTTTGCACGTATGGAAGAAATTCTATCCGAATATAAACTCGGCAAAAACTGTGATGCGATCTTTGTTGATTTACACGGTGAAGCAACATCAGAAAAAATGTCGTTCGGTCATCATTTTGCAGGACGAATTTCTGGCGTAATCGGAACACACACACATGCACCAACGGCAGATGCCCATATTATGAATGGTGGTACTGCCTATATGACGGATGCAGGCATGACAGGGGATTACGATAGTGTCATTGGCGTAAAGAAAGAAACGGCGATTCCAAAATTTACCCATAAATTACCGGGGGCACATTTTATTCCGGCTAGTGAAAATATGATGTTATGCGGTGCCCTGATCGTAACCAGTGATCATACAGGTAAGGCAAAATCAATTGAACCTGTTCGTATTGGTGATGTTCTGAGTGAGGCGATGCCATCAAACTAACTCGTAGGATTGTTTCCATAGGTCTCGTTATGTTTTTCGAAATAACGCATACACGCACCGTTTAATTCCTCAACTAACGCATGTCCTTTAGGGCCACCATCGCCCTTTATTTCACCGTTAATAACGATTTTAAGGGTTGTATAAAACGCAATGGTAATGTCCAAAGTCTCTGGGTCGAGTTTTTCAACAACCTCCATAAACTGGACAAAACGCTCTGCAATACGTGTAATTAACGGGTAATGAAACATTCCGCCGTTGGCTTTTAGCTGGACACAAGGGAATAAAATGCGGGCAATATCTTCTTCTTCATTTGTTGGGTGTCCTAATTTAGCGACGTAATCAATGCCGTCTTTCATTTGCTTTAAATAAAGCTCACCCAAAGGACGAAAATCTTCGGTATTGTTTTCAAGAACATTTTGTGCGCGCTCTAATACTGCATCACTTAAACCGCCATATCCAACCTTGGCTTTTAAAACATTGGGCGGTGTAATGAACTTTGCATTACGTAATCGCTTTTGGTTGTAGTGTTTTACGTCCATCTTTAATTACCTAAAGTCTATGTCGTTTAATGATGATTCATCTGTTTCTTCGGCTTCAGTATCTATGACTTGTTCTTCATCGTTATAACGACGTTTATCACCTTCGTATTGGTCTTTTGGTTTACGGCGTCTATCGGGGCCAAAATATTCTTCACATTTTACAAACTGACGCGGCGCTTCAATAATTTTGTGCAGCCTACGGTACAGGTCACGGGTGTTAAATGGTTTAACCATGAATTCTGTAACGCCACCATCGCGTGCGCTTAAAACACGGCGCTTTTCACTGAATCCTGTCATCAAAATAATAGGTACGAATTTATTGGGGCTTTTGGGATCTGTCCTGATCATTTCGCTCAGCTGTAAACCATCACAAGGCGACATCATCCAATCTGTGATAACAAGATCAGGGTTGAAAAGGCAAAATTCTTTAAAGGCTTCTTCGCCATTAAGAGCGGTTATCACGTTTCCGACGCCAAAAGAGAGAAGAACAGTTTTGATCAGCTTTAGCATTGGCTGATTATCTTCTACCAACAGGATTTGAATATTTTGTAGATTATACGACATATACTTTGCGTCTTTAATTCCATTTTCAACTTTGAGAGCGTTATGAGTTCAAAAACTTAAAAAGTAGATTTGGCTCTTTTATTTAGTTAACGCTCACCCTATAATTTTATTATCGCAAAATAAATACAAAAAAGAGTAAAAATATTATGGCAGGTCATTCCAAATGGGCAAACATCAAACATAAAAAAGGAAAAGCGGATGCGCAGCGCGCAAAGTTATTTTCTAAACTTGGGCGTGAGATATACGTAGCAGCAAAATTAGGCGGTGGTGATCCTGATATGAATCCGCGCTTACGTCTTGCTATTGCAACCGCGCGTGGTCAGTCCATGCCCAAAGATGGTATCGAAAAAAACATACAAAAAGGTGTCGGAGGCGGCGAAGGCGAAAATTATGAAGAAATGCGCTATGAAGGATTCGGCGTTGGCGGTGTGGCTGTTATCGTTGAGACACTAACGGATAATAAAAACAGAACTGCAGCGGAAATGCGCGCGGCCTTCACAAAACACGGCGGTAATCTTGGCACGACGGGCAGCGTTAACTTTATGTTCGATCAGATCGCTGAAATTGTATTCCCTATAGAGAAGGCTACTGCTGATGAGATGTTCGAAGCAGCCTTCGAAGCAGGCGCATCAGACGTTGAAAGTAACGATGAATATCATGAAATTCACTGTACCACAGAAGATTTTGCAGAGGTGCGCGACTGTCTCTTATACACATCTCCGAGCCCACGAGACGTCTGAGTAT